>JAQWON010000123.1 GCA_029245825.1 Flavobacteriaceae bacterium | reverse complement strand
GGATTATTGACGCCAATGGAGATATCATTATTCCACCAGTTTCTGTTTGCCACCATGTATCTACCAAAGGACAGTTTCCTTTACCAATATTTTCATGATACCAATGCCAAGCTTCTTCATTGATAGGTTCACCAACAGAACCAATCACTTTCAAGGAATCTAATTTATATTTCTTTATTGGCTCTGTTCCATAAACTTGAAGTGCTCTAATAGCTGTAGGTGCAGTGTAAAACTCATTTATTTTATACTTTTCAATGATCTCCCAAAATCTTCCGGGATGTGGATAAGTTGGTATCCCCTCAAACATCACAGTAGTAGCGCCTGACAATAAAGGACCATAAATAATATAAGAGTGTCCTGTAATCCAACCAATATCAGCAGTACACCAATAAATATCATTTTTTTCATATTGAAAAACATTTAAAAATGAATAATAAGTATAAATCATGTATCCAGCAATTGTATGAACCACTCCTTTTGGTTTTCCAGTTGATCCAGATGTATATAATATAAATAGCATGTCCTCAGAATCCATTTCCTCTGCAATATTTTCTGTTGGTTGATCTAAAATTATATCATCCCACCAATAATCTCGACCTGGTTTCATTTTAACTTCTTGCCCTGTTCTTTTGGCTACTATGACTTTTTCAACAGATTTTGAGTTTTCTAAAGCTTCATCAACAACATTTTTTACAGATATTTTTTTTTCACCTCTAAAATTTCCGTCAGAAGTTAAAACAGCATTTGCTTGACAATCATTTATTCGATCTGATAAAGCTGTTGAAGAAAAACCAGCAAAAACTACTGAATGAGTTGCCCCAATTCTTGCACAAGCTAAAATAGCTATTGCGGCTTCAGGTATCATGGGCATATAAATTATTACTCGGTCTCCTTTTTTTATTCCATTTGAGATAAGTGCATTTGCAAACTGACAAGTCAAATCAAATAATTTATTGTAAGTTATCCTAATAGATTTTTCATTTGGATCATTGGGTTCCCATATGATTGCATCCTTATTGCCAATTTCTTTGATGTTTTTTTCAAAAATATTCTCCGTTATATTCAATCTAGCATTTTTAAACCATGCTATTTTTGGAAGTTTAAAGTCCCACTCTAAAATTTTATCCCATTTTTTTCTCCACTTAAATCTTGAAGCGATCTCTTCCCAGAAATTTTCAGGCGAATCAATACTCTTTTGATAGGATATAGTATAATTTAATAGCGATTTTATTTTTGTCATTATTATATCTTTTGATGCATTAAAAAGTTCAAAAAAGATACATTTTTATAAGTCAAAAAAATAATTTGAACTTTACTTTTTATTAATTTTCACAATGTTTATATTTTTTTTTGTATTTTCAAGTATAATTTTAAAGCATTTGAAATGGGATATGAAGCTTTAGTTGTATTAATTTTCATAGCTTGCTTATTTGGCGGAGTTTATTGGTATGCTGGTTATTCTACTCGAACTGGTGGTGCAGTTGATAAAAACCAAAATTTTATACCTGACTCATGGGAAAAAAACTTTGGATGGTTTTTCTCCGGAAAAGGTATCATCATGCTAATAGTTGGTATTGGTATTGGTTATGCCCTTGCAAATGTAATTGGATGATATTTTCCGCCTAGCTTGTCTCTTTTTTCCTAAATAATTAATTTTTTTTAGGAAATCTTACCTATGTATAATATTTATATTTGTTTATAGGCTTAAACTATTATTATTATTTTTCCATGTAGTCTAATGCTAAAATGGTCATAGATCTCATCCCAAAAGACATTCCGGAATCATCAACAAAAAAATCAGGAGTATGATGAGGCGCTGCTTTGGAGGAATCAGAACCTTTAGGCAATCCGCCAATTAAAAAATATAAACCTGGTATTTCTTTTTGAAAAAAAGAAAAATCTTCTGCTCCGGTAACAGGATTCATTGAATTAACGTTTTCTTCTCCATTAATTCTTTTCAAACTAGGCAACATTGAATCATATAAAACAGGATCATTAAAAGTTATAGGATAATACTCTCCAAAGGATATTTTAGAATTAGTATTATTTGCTTCACTAATATTTTTTACGATAGTTTTAATCCTATTTAAAACATTTTTCCTAACATCTTCATCTAATGTTCTTATAGTTCCCAACATGTATAAACTCTCAGGAATAATATTACTTCTTACACCGCCATGAATACTCCCTATAGAAACAACTGCAGGAGACTCAGTAAGAGGGACGTTCCTGCTTACAATAGTTTGAATTGAATTTATCATTTGGGCTGAAGTTACAATAGGATCAACCCCTGCCCATGGTCTTGCGCCATGAGTTTGAACACCTTCAATATCAATCCTAAAAGAATCCACAGCAGCCATAATTCCATTTGGTCTCACGTAGACCTCTCCTACTGGAATTTGAGATTGAATATGTAAGCCAAAAATTACATCTACATCTGGGTTTTTTAAGACACCTTCTTTCACCATCAATTCAGCACCACCTTCCTCTCCAGCTGGAGCTCCTTCCTCAGCAGGTTGAAAAATAAATTTTACTGAACCAGGGATTTGATCTTTAATTTCAAATAAAATCTTTGCAACACCAAGTAAAATAGCAATATGAGTATCATGACCACATGCATGCATAACAGGTACGGATTCTCCATTATATTCTCCAATCATTTTAGAAGCCCATTTAATTGGAACTCTTTCCTTTATAGGCAAACCATCTATATCGGCTCTAAGACCAACTACAGGACCAGGCTTTCCTCCTTTTAGTAATGCCACTACACCTGTTTTTGCAATCCCTGTCTGAGGGGATAAACCAATTTTTTTAAGTTCCCCAGCTATTTTTTCAGAGGTTAAAAATTCTCTATTGCCTAATTCAGCATTTTCATGAAACCAATGTCGTAATGAAATTATTTCATTTTCATACTTTGAGACCAAATCAAAAACTGTTTTATCATATTTTTGTGAAAAAAGATTTAATGAAAAGAAAATAGCTGTAAAAATATATTTAGGGTTACGCATGTTATTATATATTATAAATTTGTGGGTGTTGAGGGATTCGAACCCCCGACTTTTACCCTGTCAAGGTAACGCTCTAAACCAACTGAGCTAAACACCCAAATGTGGTTAAAAGGTAAAATAATTCTTTTAAAAATTGAAAATAAAACAAAATATAAATGAAAAAAAATCTACTAAAATTTAGGTTTCTTTTAATCCTAATACCTGTTGGATTGTTTATTAGATATATTGATATTAAAGTTTATGATGGGTTTTTGTCAAATAATTCTCTTAGTGAGCATTATATTTATCTAGGATTTCTTCTAATAGTTTTATTTATCCTAATATTTTCAATAATATATTTTGATAAAAAATCCTAATAGAAATTTATGTTTAATGAATCTGTGTTTTATAAATGAAATATTTTAGTAAAAATCAAATTGAAAATTTACCTCGTATTTATCGCTTAAATTTAATTAATAGCTCAACTGGATATAAATCTGCCAATTTAATTGGGACCAAATCAAAAAACGGCAATACTAACTTAGCTATATTTAGCTCTGTAACACATTTAGGAAGTGATCCTGCACTAATTTCAATTATTCTCAGACCAAAAATAGTCTCTAGACATACTTATGAAAATATGATTGAAACCAAATTCTTTACCGTAAATCATATCCCAGAACAATATATTACAGATGCCCATCACACCAGTGCAAAATATCCCAAAAAATTTTCAGAATTTGATCAAACTAAACTTAAGCCAGAGTATAAAAAAAAATTTTATCCTCCATTCGTTAAAGGATCACCTGTTCAATTAGGGTGCAAATTTATTAATGAATATTATATAAAGGAAAATGATTGCTCACTAATTATAGCTTCAATAGATAATTTGTTCGTAAACAAAGAAATAATAAAAGAAGATGGTTGGCTACAATTAGATAAAGGCAAAGTAGTAACTATTAATGGGCTGGACGGGTATGCCTTGCCAAAACTGAAAAAGATTTTAAATCTGTTTATAAAAAAATTAAAAGAAATAAAAAATATTTTATTTCAATAAAAGATATTATTGTTTTAG
>JAQWON010000090.1 GCA_029245825.1 Flavobacteriaceae bacterium | reverse complement strand
ATTTTTATTTTATGGAGATGAATACAAGAATTCAAGTTGAGCATCCCATAACTGAACAGGTTATGGATTTTGATTTAATTAGGGAGCAAATTTTAGTTGCATCAGGTGTTCAAATTTCAGGCAAAAATTATATTCCAAAGCTTCACTCTATTGAATGCAGAATTAATGCTGAGGATCCATTTGATAATTTTAGGCCAAGTCCTGGTAAGATTTCAACATTGCATTTTCCTGGAGGACATGGAATAAGATTAGATACTCATGTTTATAGCGGTTATACCATACCTCCTCATTATGATTCTATGATTGCAAAATTAATTACAACCGCTCAGACCAGAGAAGAAGCAATCAGTAAAATGAAGAGGGCTCTAGATGAGTTCATTATTGAGGGCATAAAGACTACAATACCGTTTCATTCAAAATTAATGGAACATCCAGATTATATTTCAGGGAATTATACAACAAAGTTTATGGAAGATTTTTCAATGGATTCAGGAAATTAAGTGGTTACTGAAATAATTAATAAATTTTTTCTTTTCTAAGTAAGTATTCTAAAATTTGAACAGTATTTGTCGCGGCACCTTTTCTTAGATTATCTGCCACAACCCATAAATTTAAAGAGTTTTCATTAGAAAAATCTCTACGAATTCTTCCAACATAAACATCATCTTTACCTTTTACAGTAATTGGCATTGGGTAACTATTATTTTTTGGATCATCTTGAACTATAACACCAGGTGTATTATTAAGAATTTTCTTTATATCGTTTATTTCAAAGGGCCTTTTCAGTTCTAAATTTACAGATTCACTGTGTCCTCCAATTACAGGAACTCTAACTGCAGTAGCAGAAATTCCAATTTCATTAGTATCAAGAATTTTGCAAGTTTCTTTCACCAATTTTAGTTCTTCTTTGGTATAACCATCTTGATCGAAAGAATCACATTGCGGAAGAGTATTTTGAAAAATCGGATGAGGGTATATCATTTCCCCTCTTTTACCAATAGATTCGTTTTCTAATTGATTTATTGCCTTTTGTCCAGTTCCTGTGACAGATTGATAGGTTGAAACTATTATTCGTTTAATCTTATATTCCCTATGAATAGGGGCTATCACCATTAGCATCTGTATTGTGGAGCAGTTAGGATTTGCTATAATTTTATCTTTTTCACTTAAGACATGGGCGTTAATTTCTGGAATCACTAGTTTTTTTGAATTATCCATTCTCCAGGCTGACGAGTTGTCAATTACTGTTGATCCAATTTCAGCAAATCTTGGACCCCAGTTTAAAGAAAGATCACTACCTGCTGAAAATAAAACATAATTAGGTTTTTGATTAAGTGCAATTTCAATAGCAACAACTGAGTATTTCTTGTTCTTATAATTAATTTTTTTTCCAATTGATTTTTCAGAAGCTACAGGAATTATCTCTGAAATGGGCAGATTTTTTTCTTCTAAAATTTTTAGCATTTCTTTTCCAACTAAACCTGTAACGCCAATAAGAGCAAGTATCATTTTATAAAAAGTTATACAAAAATAATCTTTTTTTATTCCTTGATAACTATAAAATTAGCTTAAAAAAACTCTCTTGATTCTTGGACCAACACCAGTTATTAGTTCATAAGAGATGGTTTTATTCTTCTTTGAGAAGTCGTTTGCAGAATTTAACTCTCCAAAAATTTCAACTACATCTCCTTCATTACAAAAAATGTCACCAATTTCAATCATTAACATATCCATGCATATATTTCCGACAATATAGGCTTTCATTCCATTTACATTTACCCAAGCATTTGAGCTTGAATAGCCCCTTGAAATTCCGTCTGCGTGTCCAATTGGTAAAACACCTATTCGTGTGTCTTTAGGAGCTTTCCAACCAGAATTATAGCCAACTAAATCACCTTTCTTCACATTATGTATTTGGGTTATTATACTTTTAAGTTTTGCAATTGGTTTAAGTTTTTTATCCCAATCAAAATTATTTGCATACCCGTGAAAGCCTATTCCAATTCTAACAGCATCATATTGAAAATTTGGATAATTGAAAACCCCAGAGGTATTTAAAATATGAAAATCAATTTCTCTATCCCTATCTTCTTTATGACTCATTTTTATTTTCTCAAAAGTGGTAATTTGATTTTTACAAGCCTTATTTGGTTTTGGGGCTTCACTTTCTCCAAGATGAGAATAAATACTCTTTATTATAAACGGAGAGTTTTTTATCTCTTGTCTAACCCAAATTGTATCATCATAAGAAAAGCCTAAGCGATTTAATCCAGTGTTATATTTTATGTGCACGGGATAATTTTTTATTTTTTCCTCTTCTATAATTTTTTTAAAAGAGGCCCATGTTTTTTTACTATATAGGCTTGGTTCTAATTTGTTTTTAACTATTTCTGTTAAGTTTAATAATTGAGGATAAAAAACAATGATCGGAACTTTAATATTTAATTTTCTTAAATTTAATCCTTCAGCTGTATAACCAACAGCTAAAGTATCTATACCAAGGGAAATTAGTTTTTCAACGATTTCAAATTGACCACCCCCATATGCATCCGCTTTTACAACTCCTATAATTTTTGTATTCTTATTCAACAATGATTTAAGGGTAACAAAATTATGTTCAAGTTTTTTTAAATCAATTTCTAGTCTATTCAAATTATTTCTTTTTAGATTTCTTCATTGCTTTAAAAAAAGCTTCTCTACTCATTGGTTGATAAATTTCTTTCTCTCCAATTAAAATTAAATTTTTTTCTTTGGATTGTCTATAACTATAAAGAGATAAATTACCTGTTTTGGAACATATGCCTCTTACTTTAAGAACATTTTCTGCTATTGCCATTAAAGCAGGCATTGGACCAAATGGATTACCTTCAAAATCCATGTCTAAACCAGAGATTATTACTCTTATTCCATTATTGGCAAGATGATTTGCTACATTAACTATTTCATCATCGGAAAATTGACCCTCATCAATTGCGGCTATGTCAGAGTTTTTAGCTAAAGGGATAATTTCTTTAGCATAGTTTACACAAGTTGCTTTTATTTCGTTTAAATCATGAGAAATTATTAGATTTTCTTTATTTCTTTTATCTATACATGGTTTGAAAAGACTTATATTTTTGTTTGCTAATTTAGCACGTTTAATACGACGAATTAGTTCCTCTGTTTTACCTGAGAACATGGAACCACAAATAACCTCTATTGAGCCAAATAGGGACTTACTTTTTTCGGGATTTTCTAAAAACATTTTGTAATTTTCAAATAAAAACGTAAGCAAACTTAAACATTTCACTTTTATGTTAGACAAACTTGAAATAGAACTAAAAAAAATTGCAAAAAAAATTTTGAACTATGAAGTATCAATTGATTTAGATGAAATTTCTAAAGATGTTTTAACGCTATATGAAAAGATTATTCTATATAAATATTTTAGCACTAAAGGATCAAATATTTTAAATCCCAATGAAATTGTAAAAAAAGATGAATTTGAATCTTCTAAAAAGAGTGAAGAAAAATTTGTAAAGTTAAAAACAAAGAAAGAAGATGTTCTAAACAAACAGGTAAAAAGAAAACAAAAGGACAGGTTTGAAAAGAAGAATAATTTCCCAAAAAAGAATCAAGGTGAAATAAAGTATTCAAGCCCAGATTACCCTTTGGATTTGGACGTAGGCCTATTCCCTCAAAAAATAACAAAAAATTTAAATGATCAATTTGCTGGAGGACTTCAGATAGATCTTAATGATAAAAATGCATTTATAAAACATCTTTTCAATGAAAATAAAACAATTTATCAGCAGATAATTAAAGAGATAGAAAGTTTAAATCATTTTGAACAAGTTAAAAAAGTTATAGGAAGGACAAAGAAATATCACAATAATTGGGAGGGTAAAGAATCTTATGAGGAAAGATTTATTTATTTACTTCAAAAAAATTTTCTTTAAAAATTAATTTTCTTTATGGGAAAGCTTTATCTAGTTCCAACTCCTATCGGAAATCTTGAAGATATTACCTTCAGAGCTATTAAAGTTTTAAAAAACGCAGACTTAATATTAGTTGAAGATAGTAGAAGAAGTTCTAAATTATTGAGTTATTATGGAATCAATAAACCAATAAAAAAATATCATTCATATAATGAGCATATAAAATTAAACTCATTTATTTCCGAATTAAAAAAAGAAAAGTCAATTGTTTTAATTACTGATGCTGGGACACCTTCTATCTCTGACCCCGGCTTTTTATTAGTTCGTGAATCAATCAAAAATGAAATAGAAATAGAATGCCTTCCAGGAGCAACTGCAATTATTCCAGCATTAGTCCAAAGTGGATTGCCTAGCGAAAGATTTGTTTTTGAAGGATTTTTACCTGTCAGAAAAGGAAGGAAAAAAAGACTTGAAGAATTAGAGCAAGAGAAGCGAACAATAATTATATATGAATCACCACATCGAATAATCAAGACGTTAAATGATTTATTATTGTTTTTTAGCGAGAATCGAATGATAGCAATTTCAAGAGAGATGACAAAAATATATCAGGAAACCTATAGAGGGTCAATCAAACAGACATTGGAGCATTTTAAACGGAAATCGCCTAAAGGTGAATTTGTTATATGTATTTCAGGAAAATCCTATAAGTAATTTCTATGAAGTGGAAGATAGCAAACCCCTACCCGAAAGATAACCACGTCAATCAACTAATAAATGCTTTAAATGTTCAATACGAAATAGCTTATTTATTATCTGAAAGAGGAATTACGGATTATGACTCTGCAAAAAGTTATTTTAGACCTGATTTGGCTGATCTTCATGACCCGTTTATGATGTTAAACATGATTCAGGCTGTTGGAAGAATTAATAAAGCAATTCATAATCAGGAAAAAATAATGATTTTTGGAGATTATGATGTTGATGGAATAACTGCTGTAACATTAGTCTATTCATATTTAAAGAATCACCTGCCAATTATTTATTACTTGCCCGACAGATATTCTGAGGGATATGGTGTTTCAAAAAAAAGTATAGACATTGCAAAAAAAGAACAAGTAAGCTTAATTATATCATTAGATTGTGGGATTAATGCTATCGATAATATTTCTTACGCAAAAAAAAATAAAATTGATTTTATAGTCTGTGATCATCATATACCTGGAGAAATTTTACCAGATGCTATTGCAATTTTAAATCCAAAGCAAGAAGGGTGTAACTATCCTTTTAAAGAACTATCTGGATGCGGGATAGGGTTTAAATTAGTTCATGCCCTTGAAAAGAAAAGAGGGGGAGACATTAAAGATGTCAAATTTTTTTTTGATTTAGTTGCAATGTCAATTGCAGCTGATGTCGTTCCATTAATAGATGAAAATAGAATTATAGCATTTTACGGGCTCAAGCAGATTAAGGAAAGACCAAGACAAGGGATAAAAATGTTTCTTCAAGATATTAAGGGTGAAATAAATATTTCTCATTTGGTTTTCACTCTTGCTCCAAGAATTAATGCATCTGGTAGAATGAAACACGCAAAACATTCAGTAGAGCTCCTATTATCTGAGGACAAATCTGATGCTATATCTAGGGCAAGATTAATTGAAATGTTAAATACAGAGAGACGTTTTTTAGACAAAAAAACAACAATTGAAGCTTTAGAACAGATAAAGGAAAATAACGAGGAAAAATCTTATGCCTCTGTAGTTTATAATAAGGATTGGAATAAAGGAATTATAGGCATTGTTGCCTCTAGGATGATAGAAACGTATCATCGCCCTACAGTAGTATTTTCATCATCAGGAGATTATTTAACCGGATCAGTTAGGTCTATAAAGGGATTAGATATTTACAGCATTCTTCAGTCTTGTAAAAAGCATATTATTAGATTTGGGGGGCATAAGTATGCAGCTGGCTTGACAATAATGGAAGAGTCTTTTCTCAAATTCAAATCAGATTTTGAACTAGCTGTAAAAGAAAGAACTACAGCTAAGAATAGTATACCAATAAAAAACTATGATCAGGAATTAACTTTTGATAAAATAACACCAAAATTTTATAGGATTTTAATTCAAATGAGTCCTTTTGGCGAAGGAAATCCAGAACCTATTTTTAAAACTGTGAACTGCTTAGATTCAGGAGGGACAAGAATAGTAGGAAAGTTAAATGATCATTTGAAATTGGAATTAGTTGATGATTCAGGGGGCCATTTTAAGGGGATAGGATTTAGAATGGCAGAGCATTACGAAAAAATTAAAAATCAGGTTCCATTTAATATTTTCTATAGTATTGACAGGGATGATTTTTTTGGCGGAAAAGATTTACAGTTAATAATTAAAGGAATAGAGTTTTAGTTTTTTTTAGTTCTCAAATAAAATTTTATTAGCTGCTTAGTTGAGGAATCATAATCCTTAAATGTATTTTTTGAAATATCATCATATATTTTGTTAGCAAGTTCTTTCCCAAGTTCCACACCCCATTGATCAAAACTAAAAATATTCCATACTATCCCTTGCACAAAAATTTTATGCTCATAAAGAGCAATTAGAGCCCCTAAATTATACGGGGTTAATTCTTTTATCATTATAGTGTTTGAGGGGCGATTACCATCAAAAATTTTAAATGGCGCTAATTTAAATATCTCTTTTTTTGACAAACCTTTTTTTTCAAGCTCCTTTATAACTTGCGATTTATTTTTCCCAAGCATTAAAGCTTCAGCTTGCCCAAATAGGTTTGAAATTAATTTATCTTGTTGATTTTCTTTAGCGTGTAGGGATTTAACAAAACCTATGAAATCTATGGGGATAAGTTTAGTCCCCTGATGTAGTAATTGAAAAAAGGCATGTTGTGCATTTGTGCCAGTCGATCCCCAAATTATATTTCCAGTTTGATAACTTACCTTTTCCCCATCTCTATTAATATTTTTACCATTACTTTCCATACTTGCTTGTTGCAAATAAGAAGGAAAGTTTTTCAAATATTGAGAATAAGGGATTACGGCTTCTGAATCTGCTCCCCAAAAATTATTATACCATATACTTATCAAAGCTAAAATTACAGGAATATTATTTTTGAACTCACTATTTCTAAAATGTTTGTCCATGGAATATGCCCCATTTAAAAGCCTTTCAAAATTATTTGGTCCAATAGAGATACATATTGATAGCCCAACAGGTCCCCAAAGAGAAAATCTACCCCCTGTCCAATCAGCTATATGGAAAATATTTTCATCAGCTATCTCAAAGGCCTTTGCTTTTTCTATGCTAGAAGTAACAGCAATAAAATGTCTCTCAAGGGATTTTATAGAGCCCTTTTGTAAAAACCAATCTTTAATAGTTTTGGCATTAATAATGGTTTCCTGAGTTGTAAAAGTTTTTGAAGCAATTATAAATATTGTTGATTCTGGATCTAAAGATTTTAAGACCTCAAATAAATGATCTCCTTCAATATTAGATATAAAGCGGATATTAATATCATTTTTATAGAATTTTAATGCTTCATTAACGAAAACAGGCCCCAAATTTGACCCTCCAATACCAACATTTACTATAGTTTTAATTGGTTTGTCAGAAAATCCTCTCCAATCTTCGTTAATTATTTTCTTTGCTAAAGAAAACATCCTTTTTTTATTTTCTTGGATATTGGAGATAATATTCTCACCGTCTACTAATAAAGTATCTTTTATTTCAGATCTTAAAGCAGTATGAAGTACAGATCTATTTTCAGTTTCATTTATTTTTTTGCCAGAAAAGAGGGCGTCTATACTTTCTCTAAGATCAAGTTCCTTAGCTAAATCTAATAGAAGATCAATGGTAGTAGAATTAATTTTATTCTTTGAAAAATCAATAAAAAAATCTTCCCAGGATAACGATAAGCTTTTTTCTCTATCCTTTTCACTTAAAAAAAGTTCAACGATAGATTTTTTGGACAACTCACTATGATGTGACTTAAGTTTTTCCCAGGCATTAGGACAATTTGGGCTTATATTACCTGATAAAAAAGGTTTTTTAATCAATGTTAGAAGTTAAAATTGCAAGATCGGTATATTCATCTCTGTATATGTTAGTTTTTGAAATACAATCTAATTGAAATTTTATCGGGACTATTTCAGCAAGATATTTATTTTTTAAATCTTTAGAAATTGGCTTTGCTTCAGGTAATTTTTGTCTGAATGGATCAACTTGTCTTCCGTTTTTCCAAAAACGATAACAAACATGAGGACCTGAAGTATACCCAGTCATTCCTACCAATCCGATTACTTCTCCCTGCCTGACTTTCTTTCCTTTTTTAACCATTCTTTTTTTCATATGTAAGTATTGTGTAGTATATGTGTTATTATGTTTTATTGTTACATAATTCCCATTTGCTTTGGAATATCTGGATTTGGTTATAACACCATCTGCTGTTGCAAGTATAGGAGTTCCAACAGATGCTGCAAAATCAGTTCCTCTATGTGGGCGAATTTTATTTCCATAATATGGTATTCTTCTGCGTAAATTATAACGAGAAGACACTCGGCTAAATTTAACAGGGGCTTTAAGGAAAGCTCGGCGTAGGTTTTTTGCTTTACTGTCAAAATAGTCAATAATTCCATTTAAAGAATCTCTTTTAAAGGCAAAGGCGTAGTGATCTTTTCCAGAATGGGTGAACAATGCAGCATCAACTTTATCAATCCCAATGGATATTGTATCATCTACAAATTTTTCAGTGTAAATAATTTTAAACGAATCCCCTTTTTGCAATCTAAAAAAATCAATAGTCCATGCATAAATATCTGAAAGTAAATATGTTAATTCTTCATTTAATCCATTGTCGATCATTGATTCATATAAAGAATTTTCTATATTCCCGGTCGCTTCTTGTTTAACAATTTTCACTGGTTTAAGCATTTTTTCCCCATATATACTATCTCTAAGGTTAATAACCGTATAACTTTCTATGTCTGGATGATAAATAAAGGTTTT
>JAQWON010000085.1 GCA_029245825.1 Flavobacteriaceae bacterium | reverse complement strand
GTGGAAAAGTTAAGCTTTCTTTTTTGGAAACAAATTAGAATCTTTGTTAGAGTAAAATTCAAATAATTTATTGACTAATCATAAAACCTAAATAAAATGGCTGCGCAAGAACCTCTCCTCCAAGAAAATCCCAATCGATTTGTAATTTTCCCTATCCAACATCATGATATTTGGGAATGGTATAAAAAAATGGAGGCTAGTTTTTGGACAGCTGAAGAGATTGATCTTCATCAAGATTTAAATGATTGGAATACCAAGCTTAATAAAGATGAAAAATATTTCATCAAACATATTCTAGCATTTTTTGCTGCATCAGATGGCATTGTAAATGAAAATTTGGCAGAAAATTTTGTAAATGAGGTTCAATATTCAGAGGCAAAATTTTTCTACGGATTTCAAATAATGATGGAAAATATTCACTCTGAAACATATTCTCTTTTAATTGATACCTATGTTAAAGATGGGGAAGAAAAAACAAAATTATTTCAAGCAATAGAAATTTTCCCTGCCATCAAGAAAAAAGCTGAGTGGGCTCTAAAATGGATTGATTCTGATTCTTTTGCTGAGCGATTAATTGCATTTGCCGCAGTTGAAGGAATCTTTTTCTCCGGATCATTTTGCTCTATCTTTTGGCTTAAAAAACGTGGTTTAATGCCCGGATTAACTTTTTCAAATGAATTAATCTCCAGAGATGAAGGAGTTCACTGTGATTTTGCTGTACACCTTCATAACAATCACTTGGTTAATAAAGTTCCTAAAGAACGGATTGAAGAAATTCTCCTTGACGCACTGCAAATTGAAAAAGAATTCATTACTGAATCCCTCCCTGTAAGTTTAATAGGCATGAATGCAAAACTCATGACTCAATATTTAGAGTTTGTTACTGATCGACTGCTTGTCGAATTAGAGTGCGAAAAGCAACATAATGTTACAAATCCGTTTGATTTTATGGATATGATTTCGCTACAAGGTAAAACCAACTTTTTTGAAAAAAGAGTATCTGAATATCAAAAAGCAG
Organism: Flavobacteriaceae bacterium; assembly: GCA_029245825.1. GTDB lineage: Bacteria > Bacteroidota > Bacteroidia > Flavobacteriales > Flavobacteriaceae. The sequence continues at coordinate 28,915 of JAQWON010000085.1, read as the reverse complement.
GAGTTTTGAATAAAGAGAAAAAGGAAACAAACTTTACAACTGACGCAGACTTTTAAATAATTCCTTGTGCTTAACCAGTTAATTCGTTACGGAGTCCAAGTTATGTTGTCTAAAAAATTTAATCAATAATTATGTATGTAATAAAAAGAGATGGGCATAAGGAGCCTATAATGTTTGATAAAATTACTGCTCGTATTAAGACCCTTTGCTACGGTTTAAATAATCTTGTGGATCCAGTAAGAGTTGCTATGAGGGTAATCGAAGGTTTATATGATGGGGTTACAACCTCTGAACTTGATAATCTTGCTGCTGAAATTTCTGCGACTATGACTACAACTCATCCTGATTATGCCCAGCTAGCCTCTAGAATTTCCGTCTCTAACTTACATAAAAACACTAAAAAATCATTTTCTTTAACAATGAAGAATTTATATGAATATGTCAATCCTAGAACTGGAAAAAAAGCACCTTTATTAGCAGATGAAGTATATGAGGTCATAGAGAAAAATGCTGAGAAAATTGATTCAAACATAATTTATAATAGAGATTATGGATACGATTTTTTTGGTTTTAAAACATTAGAGCGATCATATCTTCTTAAGCTAAATGGTAAGATTGCAGAGCGTCCTCAGCACATGCTGATGAGAGTTTCTATTGGTATTCACCTTGGTGACCTAGATTCTGCTTTTGAAACATATGAATTAATGTCAAAAAAGTATTTTACTCATGCAACTCCTACTTTATTTAATGCTGGAACGCCAAAACCTCAAATGTCTTCTTGTTTTTTGCTTACCATGAAGCAAGATAGTATAGATGGTATTTATGACACTCTTAAACAAACTGCAAAAATTTCTCAATCTGCAGGAGGAATTGGTCTTTCTATTCATAATATCAGAGCAACGGGTTCATACATCGCAGGTACAAACGGAACTTCAAATGGAATTGTCCCAATGCTAAGAGTTTTTAATGATACAGCGCGTTATGTTGATCAGGGTGGTGGAAAAAGAAAAGGTTCGTTTGCAATTTATGTTGAGCCTTGGCACGCAGATATTTTTGATTTCTTGGAGTTAAAGAAAAATCATGGCAAAGAAGAAATGAGAGCCAGAGATTTATTTTATGCTATGTAGACTCCAGATCTTTTTATGAAACGAGTTGAAGAAAATGCTGAATGGACTCTAATGTGTCCTAATGAATGTCCTGGATTGTATGACTGTTATGATGAAGAGTTTGACAAACTTTACGCCAAATATGAAAAACAGGGTAAAGGCAGAAGAACTATTCAAGCAAGAGAGCTATGGGACAAAATTCTTGAATCTCAAATTGAGACTGGAACACCTTATATGCTTTATAAGGATTCAGCTAACAGAAAATCAAATCAAAAAAATATAGGGACGATTCGATCCTCTAATCTGTGTACTGAAATTCTTGAATATACCTCAAAAGATGAAGTTGCTGTATGTAATCTAGCCTCAATTGCACTACCAATGTTCATTAAAGAAAATGAGTTTGATCACCAACAATTATTTGATGTAACGAAAAGAGTAACTAAAAATCTTAATAAAGTAATTGATCGAAATTATTATCCTGTTATTGAGGCTGAAAATTCAAATTTTAGACATCGTCCAATTGGTCTTGGTGTTCAAGGCTTAGCTGATACTTTCATAAGACTTAGGCTTTCTTTTACATGTGATGAGGCTAAACAATTAAATCAAGAAATTTTTGAAACCATTTATTATGCAGCTGTTATGGCTTCCATTGAAGAGGCTGAAAAAGATGGGGCTTATAAAACCTATAAGGGATCTCCCATCTCCGAAGGTGAGTTTCAACACAATCTTTGGGGAATTAAAGATGAAGAGCTCAGTGGTAGATGGGATTGGAAAGATGCTAGAAAAAAATTAAAAAAGCATGGGATTAGAAATTCTCTTCTAGTAGCACCTATGCCTACTGCATCAACATCTCAGATTCTAGGAAACAATGAGTGTTTTGAACCTTATACTTCAAATATTTATACCCGAAGAGTATTATCTGGCGAGTTTATAGTTGTCAATAAATATCTTTTAGAAGATCTTGTGGCGCTAGGTGTTTGGAATGAAGATATGAAACAAGAATTAATGCAAGCAAATGGCTCTATTCAAAATATTAAAGGAATACCTGATGATATTAAAGAAATCTATAGAACTGTTTGGGAGATGAGCATGAAAGATATTATTGATATGGCTAGGCATCGAGGATACTTTATTGATCAATCACAATCTCTAAATCTTTTTATGGAAGGGGCGACGACTGCTAAACTTACATCCATGCATTTTTATGGATGGAAATCTGGTCTTAAAACAGGTATGTATTATCTAAGAACTAAATCTGCAGTAGACGCTATTAAATTTACTCTTGATAACTCAAAAAAAGCTAAAGTTGAAAAACCTGTTGCTGAGAAAGTAACTGCAGCGGCTCCTACAGCAACTAGTAAAAAAAGCAATGATACTAAGGGTAAACAAATTGTTGCGAAAGCACTTAGCCCAGAAGAACTCAAAGAAATACTTGATAAATCAAAGGGAAACGAAGATGACGATTGTCTAATGTGCGGGTCTTAAAAAATTATTATTCCTTTTTGTAGCTGGCAGAATATTCGTCAATTAAATTAAATATACTCTTTAATAAATCTTTAGTCTCAAGTAAAATATTAAAATATAAAGTAGTATTCTTTGGACTTGATTCTTCAGTTCTTGTTCTATCAATCTGAGCATTAATCTTTTCATTTATTATAGAATTCAATTTGTCTTTTTGAGCAATGATAAGATTTAAAGCTCCAAATCTCTTGTCTTTGAAAACACTAGTTATTTCAGAAGAAAAATGATCTATAGCATCTTTAATTTCAGTAAGGTCTCTGAGCTGACTAAACTTTAATTTTTTATGCTGGTTATTTACATGCTTATAACTTTTTGAAGACATATAACTTAAAGACTCAGCAATATCTGTCAAATAGGCAAGTATGATCATGTAAAAATTACTCCCCCTAACACTTGTCTCATCTAAATTTTTAATGAAATAAAATATATTGTCTCTTAAATCTTCAATTTCAGAATCAAGTTTTTTAACCTGCTTCTTGCTCTTTTTAAGTTTATCAGAATCTTCTTTTGATAGCCCCTGTATAACCGTTGCAAAAATCTTGTTAGATCTAAAAATCACATTATTTACATTATCTGAGCTCTCTGAAATGATTCCTTGAACAGTTTTACTTTCAGATTTTTTCAAACTCCTAGAATCTATAACTCTATTTTGCATACGCTTATGATAAAGAAAATTCCTAGTTAAAATGATAATTGTAATAATTAACATTATGGGAATCATGACTTCCTTGTTCCAATTAATTAGAAAGACTACCACACCAGATGCAATTAATGCTCCAAAAGCAGTTAAAAACCATCCAAGTATAACATTAACAACTCCTGCTACTCTATATACAGCACTTTCTCTACCCCAGGCTTTATCAGATAAAGATGTCCCCATTGCAACCATGAAAGTCACATATGTTGTTGATAAAGGAAGTTTCATTGAAGTAGCTATTGAAATCAAAACACCAGCAACCATTAAATTAACAGAAGCTCTTATCATATCAAAGGCTGGAGCATCAATGCTTTGATCTTTATTTATTGTTTGGACTTCACTCCCTTTAAAGCTTGACTCAATTTTATCTTGAAATGCTTGAGGTAAAATTTGATTGATCTTTGAAGATATCCAAAATGAAGATCCTACCAAAGCCCTTGAAAAAAAATTAGGCTTAAACTTTTCATGGGTATCTGTTTGGCGAGATAATCCTATTGAAGTATCCAAAACGGTTCTTGCTTTTTTAGAAAACCATAGAGTTATAACCATTACTCCACCTGCTAAAAATAATAGTAACGGTTCAGCAGGTACTTTTTTTTCTAGAACGCCCATTGAGAAAGAAGAAGCATCTACTCCAGAGACTGCCCATGCCTCATAAGAATGATAAGCCGCCATTGAAACCCCAATAAAGTTAACTAGGTCATTCCCGGAAAAAGCTAAAGCTAAGCCAAACGTACCTGTAGCTATAACAATTAGTAAAATACTTTTTTTCGTAACAATTTGGAAAAGATGAGAAAACCCAGAAAAAATAAGTATACTGCCGAAAACAATGATAAGATCATTGTTTCCTATATAAGCAACTAAATCCTTATAATATGGAGATCCTTTGAGCCCTTTTATAAAAATAAAATAGGTAATAGCCGTGAGTGCAACTCCTCCAAAAATTGCTCCAAAGCTCTTCATTTTCTTCTCGTATTGAAAGCTAAAAATAAGTCGGCTAACCCACTGGACTATTGCTCCAATTAAAAAAGCAATTACAACGGAAAGTATAATTCCGCTAATGATCATCGTTGCTTTTTCAGTATTTATATAGTTCTGTAAATCTGATAAATTTTGGCCATCTGTTTCTCCAATTTTAATTAAAGACATGACAATCGCTGCGCCTAGTAAATTAAAAACTATAGAAACTGTTGTAGAAGTTGGCAGACCCATAGAATTAAAGAAGTCTAAAAGCAATATATCTGTCATTATAACAGCCATAAAAACCATCATAATCTCATCAAAATAAAATTCGCCTGGATTGAATATTCCTTTTCTGGCAACTTCCATCATTCCACTTGAATAAACAGCTCCAATGAAGATTCCAATACTTGAAATAATCATTATTGTTCTAAAAGAAAAAACCTTAGACCCAATAGCAGAATTTAAAAAATTAACTGCATCATTGCTAACCCCAACAACTATATCAATAATAGCTAGAGCGGCAAGTGCAACAAGCATTAACAAATAAATATTCTCCATCTTATCTGCTTATTTTATTCTTCTGAACAAATTTCCGATTATTATAACACTTATATGTTATCAAAATATTAATTTTTAAAATTATTTTATTTTTATTCCTCCTCCTTTTTCTTTTTCTTTAATTTATAATTAATTCCAAAACGGAATGTTTCAGATGTATCCCAGCCAAAGCGAAAAGAATAATCTCCATAAGGATAATCAATTGCAAATGCAGCATTGTAATTCTTATCAATCCAAAGCTCTTTTTGGGCCCATATTTTAAACTTCTCTAAATTTAAAATTACCCTGGGTTCTATAGTTGTTTGTTCTTTTTCAAACCTATAGTGAATAGGAATTTTTAAAGACACCTTCTTATCTTTAAAAAAATTTCTAGCATAAGTAAATCTATTTTCACCTTCATCAGTTCTATGTCTTAATTCAAATCCTTTAAAACCAATCTTTAGATATTCTTTTCCATTCGTTCTTCCTTCCCAACCAATGCTCTGACTAAAAGAAAAAGAAGAAACTATAATTAAAAGGCAGAAAAATGTTCTCATGCTTTTATTTTTAATTTTTATGCAAATTTATAAGATTAAATTCTTTATTGGTTAAACCCGTTAATAAATAAATATGAATTTAACGTTAATTAATTTTTAGATTTGCATATTCAACATTAACCTAAATGGATTGGGAAAAACTACTTTCCTTAAAAAAACAAGGAGACATAAATAAACGGTTAAGATTAAACCAAGACATTACACGAATTGGCTTTGAAGTTGATTATGATAGAATTGTTTTTTCAACAGACTTTAGATCTCTTCAAGACAAAACACAAGTTATCCCCTTTTCAAAAACTGATTTTGTTCATACAAGATTAACCCATAGCCTTGAAGTATCTGTAGTTGGAAGAAGCCTAGGACGTCTGGCTGGAAAAGATCTGCTAGAGAAACATCCTAGACTAGAAAAAACATGTGGTTACAATATTAATGACTTTGGAGCAATTGTTGCCGCCGCCTCACTTGCTCATGATATAGGCAATCCTCCATTTGGTCATAATGGAGAAAAAGTTATAGGGCATTACTTTAAGCATGGTGAAGGATTAAAATTTCAAAGAGTCCTGTCTAAAAAACAGTATCAAGATCTTTGCTTGTTTGAAGGGAACGCTAATGGATTTAAAATCTTAACCCAATCTAATACAGGTACTCCAGGAGGTTTAAGACTTAGCTATGCAACTCTTGGAGCATTTATAAAATATCCAAAGGCAAGTCTCCCTGCAAAACCTACAGAACACGTTGCTCACAAAAAATTTGGTTTTTTCCAGGCACAAGAATCTTTTTTTAAAGAATTAATACAAGAATTAGGAATGCTTTCTGGGAAAGAAGTTTTACGTCATCCTCTAGCATATTTGGTTGAAGCAGCAGATGATATTTGCTACACCATAATCGATTTTGAAGATGGTATAAACCTAGGCTGGATAGAAGAAGAATATGCTCTAGAGTATCTTATAAATTTGGTAAGGGAAGACTTAGATACTTTAAAATATTCAAAATTAAAACATCGTAAGCAAAGATTAAGCTATCTAAGAGCACTAGCAATAAATAGTTTGATTAGAGATGCTGTAAAGATATTTTTAAAAAATGAGGAGTCTATTTTGGAAGGAACTTTTTCTAGCTCACTACTAGATAAAAGTATTTACAAAGCTCAAATAAAAGATATAATTAAAATAAGTGAAGAAAAAATTTATCAATCTTCAGAAGTTGTTCAAAAAGAAATTGTTGGACATAAAATTCTTTCAACATTACTTAATTCGTTTGTTAATGCAGCAGCAAATACTTATGAAAATAAAAAAACGAGTTTTGATGATTTAGTAATTAAACTCCTCCCAGATGGAACCCCCTTTATAGCTGAAAACATATATGAGACTATTCTTAATGCTACTTGCTTTGTTGCTAGTCTAACAGATAGCAAAGCAATGCACATTGCTGAAAAAATAGGATTAAAATAAAGTTGCTGAAATTATTTCCCTTTTTTTAACTTTGTCGAAAATCAAATATGCGCTGGGTAATTTCTATTCTTTTTATAATTGCTTTCCAATGGTATGCTTTTCAGGGTATTAAGACAATAACAAATGAAAGATCTGTTATTGCTACTTATTGGTTTATCGTTGTTGCAATTCTAGGAAATCTTTTATGGCACACATTGTTTTTTGATCGCTCAGGCGGATTTACACATTCTCTATCTTATTCAATTGGTTTTCTACTTTCCCTTCTTTTGTTTCAAGGAACGATCATCTCAATTCTTTTTTTTGAAGATATAATGCGTCTTGTAAAAAGTGTATATAATATGCTTTTTGGTGAAAATTTTTCAAAATCAAATATTTTTCCAGGAAGAAGAAAATTTATTTCTCAACTGGCCATTATAATTGCTTCAATTCCTACTGTTGCAATGCTATATGGTATTTATAAAGGGCGATATAACTATAAGGTTTTAAAATATACATTAGAGTTTGATGACCTGCCAAAGAATTTTGATGGATTTACAATAACCCAAATTTCAGATATCCACAGCGGAAGTCTTGATAATTTTGAAAAGGTGTCTTATGGAATAGATCTAATAAATAAACAAAATTCTGATCTATTGCTTTTCACAGGAGATATTGTAAATAATAGGGCATCTGAATTGAAACCTTGGATCAGTCTTTTTTCAAAACTCAAGGCTCCATATGGTAAATATTCAGTATTGGGGAATCATGATTATGGTGATTATGTTCAATGGAAGAATAAGGGAGAGAAAGAAAAGAACATGAAGGATATGAAAACTTTTCAAAAAGAAATTGGGTTTGAGTTATTATTAAATGAAAATAGGTTAATAAAAAAAGATGGAGAACACATTTCCCTTATCGGAGTTGAAAATTGGGGTAAAGGAGGGTTCAAAAAAGTTGGAGATCTTAAAAAAGCCACTGAAAATCTTAAAAAAGATGACTTTAAAATAGTAATGACACACGACCCTTCACATTGGGAGGCAGAAATCTTACCTCACCCTTTTCCTTATCAACTAACTCTTAGTGGTCATACTCATGGATTTCAGTTTGGAATAGAAATCCCTGGATGGATAAAATGGAGTCCTTCTAGTTGGAGATATAAGCAATGGGCTGGTATCTATGAAGAGAAAAAACAAGTCATCAACGTAAATAGAGGATTTGGTTTTTTAGCTTATCCTGGAAGAGTGGGTATATGGCCTGAGATAACTGTAATTGAGCTCAAACAAAAAAAATTATTGGTATAATTACAAAAAAAACTAAATTTGTTATAGGACCAACCGCTTTAATATGTCAAAGTTTGGTGAATTAATAGATGATAAACTACCTCTACTCCTCGTTTTTTTTAATCAAAATGATGAGGTTTCATCCGTTATGCATCCTGTTTTAAAAGATGTTGCTGCTGCAATGGGAGATAAAGGAAAAGTCATCAAAATAGATACTGAAAAAAACGATAAACTCTCTGAAGCACTTAGAGTTAGAGTCCTGCCTACCCTAATGATTTATAAGCTAGGGGAAATGGTTTGGAGACAAAGTGGAGAACAAGATGCCAATACTTTGATTAGTTTAATGCAAGACCACGTCTAGTTTATTCTAGAGATTTCTTATCGCTTTTTTGGAAAACTTCCATTGACCTCTCAAACTTTGTTTTTATAGAATCTGCAAATACTCTGTCATTATTTCTCAAAGGAATTTCAACTAACTCTCTAAAATCTAAAATTTCTTGTTTTATTTCATCTATTAACATAAGATCATTCCTTTCAGCAAATCGAGAAAAAAGCTGAAATCTCTCAACATAAAGATCAGCCATTATTTGAATCAAATCCCTTGCTTTTTCTTTTTCCCTAGAAAAATAATACCCCTCGGAGAACTCTCTAAGGGATGTGTAAAAATCATATTCTCCGTATAAAAAAATAAAAGATGAAGATATTTCTATAAACTTATCTATTTCATCAGATAAAATATTTTCATCTTTAGATTCTAAAACTGCCTCTAAGAGTGTTCTATATCTTTCAATTTCAGTGATTATTTCTTCTGCTATCAGATACTGATCATTCAGAGAGAGAGAGGAAAAATATTCCAGTCTATCAAAATACTTTAATGCAATTTTATTAGCCATATCTCTAGCTTTAGCTTCCTCCCCCAAACGATAATAACCATCAATAAAAGGAATCAATAAGCTATAGTAACCAAAATAATCTATGGGCATTTTTTCAGTTGCTAAATCAATGACTTTGTTGGCTTTTATATTTTTACCTTCCAATAACAGTTGTTCAGCTAACCTTGCCATGTTACTCCTATATGAAATACTATTTTTTCTAGTTTCAGGGTCATGGTATATTAATTCGCTTTCTGAATTTCCCCAATCCCATTTCATGACTATGTCATACATTAAATCAGAATCTATTCTACCCATTAAATAAGGATTGCTCTTCTTTAGTGAAGTTTTTATAGGAACTAATTTATAAACTAACCCGTCTAGTTGAAGATATTCTTTCATCCATATATATTCAGAATCAGAGTAACTACCACCAGTAAAATATATGGGTCTTTGCCAATCGTTATTTGCCATAATATCAAGCATGATCATCTGATTTTTAGTAATTCCTGATTTTGGCAGATCGATATCAATAAAAGAGACTATCTCATTAGCATCTTTTGGCTTTACAACTCCGCTTTTTAAAACGTTGATTTTATTCACTGGAAGACGAATTTTATTTGTTGGATAAAATATCATTTCCTGAGTGTTCAGGGGTAATCTAGATGGGTCCTCACCCATCTGAAGAATAAGACTTTTATACTTTGTCCTTGGATGATCACTACCAATCCAATTAATAAAATCTTTTATATCCCATCGAACTGAATCAATCAATGATTCATGCTTAATATAATCTCGAACACCATAGGCATAAAGAGAATGTTCTAATTGTGATGGTATTGGATTACTCTCGTAAGTTTTTCTCTTCATTTGATCTATATACCAATCAGTTGCTAAAAGACTGGTATTAATGGTTCTGACATCTGTCCTGTATGCTTCAATCTCTTGAGCATACCACAAGGCAAAAGTGTCATTATCACCTATTGTAAAAATGATAGCATCAGTATCTTCATCTATCGAATCCAAATAAGATTTTGCCATAGATTGAGCAGTAAATCGATTGGATCTATCGTGATCATCCCAGTTTTGATAAGCCATTAAAAATGGAACTGAGATAAGGCAAGTGAGGATAATTAGAGGCTGAATGAAAGTATTTTTTTTGCTAATATTTTTTACCTTATCCGCTAGAGCATATGCCCCCATCCCTATCCAAATACAAAAAACATAGAAAGATCCAACAAGCGCATAATCCCTCTCTCGAGGCTCAAAAGGTCTTTCATTCAAATAAAATTTTAAGGCTAAGCCAGTAAATAGAAAAAATAAAGTTAAAATCCAGAATTTTTCTTTATCCTGATAATACAAAAAATATATCCCAATTAATCCCAATATCAATGGTAAGAAAAAATAAGTATTACGAGCTTTATTATCTATCTCGCCTTGGTTTAATTGATTTTGATTCCCTAGTCTTAAAGAATCCAAAAAATTAATTCCGCTAATCCAATTGCCATCTAAAATATCGTATGTCCCAGCCCTATCATTTTGCCTTCCAACAAAATTCCACATAAAATATCTAACATACATGTATCCAATCTGATATTGAAATAAAAATTTTATATTACTCCAAAAAGAAGGTTTTTCAATGTTAAGATACGGTCCTAGAGTTCTAAAAAACTGGTGATAATCTTCCCCAGTTAAATTGCCCTCTAACGACTCTTGTTTGAACTCTAAAATTCTTTCTTCCAACATTTCATTACCCCTGTAAGGAAGAGCAATTTCAAAATTCAGGGGAGAAGTGAAATTCATGTAATTAGCAGCGTGCTCTGTACTCCACAATCTTGGTAGTAAACCCCTATGCTTTGAATTAGAATTAATCCTAGCATTTTCCCAATTATTTACGACAATATATTCTCCCTTTTTAGTATCTCTCTCATATTTTGGTTTATCATCATAATAGGGTTCTGATTCATCTTGCCCTGCATATATATCAGAAAACATTGGCCCATAAAAAAGATGAGTCTCAGGATATTGTTCCAGATTATAATAAGCAAGTAATAATCGAGCATCAGATGGAGAATTTTCATTTATAACAGTATTAGCATTAGCTCTGATAGGAATCATTATCCAAGAAGAAAAACCAACCAAGACAAATAGAATGCAAAGAATTCCAGTATTTAGATTAATCCATCTTCTTTTTTCAGAAATCTTTAGTGAATAATAAAAAAATAAAATAAAAGTAATTGCTGCGATAATGGTTCCGCTATTAAAAGGAAGTCCAACAGAATTAACAAAAAACACTTCTGAATTTCCAAAAAAGGCTAGCGTTAGAGGAAGCAATAATTTGAAAATAAATAATAATATAGCTGCTGAAATCAAATTGGCAATTATAAATCCTTTAACTGTAAACTCTCGATAATTTTTAAAGTAGTAGATCATTCCAATTGCCGGAATTGTAAGAAGACCCATGAAATGAACTCCAAAGGATAGGCCGATAACAAATGATATTAACAATAACCATCTATCTCCCTTTTCAGTATTCATTTCTGCTTCCCATTTAAGCCCAAACCAAAATAGAAGAGATAAAATTAGTGTTGCCATTGCATAAACTTCTGCTTCTACGGCATTAAACCAAAAACTATCTGAAAAACAAAGAGCTAAAGCTCCAACAGAAGCACTTCCAAAAAAAGACACTTTTTTTGAAAGATTATCTAGTTTGTCAAAAGCAGGAATTTTTTTTAATAGCAGAGTTAAAGTCCAAAAAAGAAATAGAACAGCAAAAGCACTTGACAATACTGACATGAAGTTTACAGATAAAGCAATTTTTTCAGCAGAACCAGAAAAAAGAGCAAAAAAAGCACCTAACATTTGATACAAAGGTGCCCCCGGTGGATGACCAATCTGAAGCTTAGCAGAAGTGGATATATATTCTCCTGCATCCCAAAAACTCGCTGTTGGTTCAACAGTTAGAGAAAAAGTAATTAATGAGACAAGAAATATTATCAAACCAAAAGAACGATTCCAAATCTTGTATGATGCCTCTGTCATAATTTAATCCTCAAAAGTATTTAATAAATAATAAAAAGCAATTGTTTGTAAAAAAAATAGAATCGAATTTAATCTTTTCTCTAAAAAAAAATTAATGTAAATTTGTACGAATCTTATTGGCCTATGGTGTAACTGGCAACACGTCTGGTTTTGGTCCAGAAGAGTCTAGGTTCGATCCCTAGTAGGCCAACTTTTTTTAAAACTAATCTTTTATACTTGCTTTTAAATATTCTCTGTTCATTCTTGCAATGTTTTCCAGAGAAATCCCCTTTGGACACTCTACTTCACATGCGCCTGTATTAGTACAGTTCCCAAAACCTTCTTCATCCATTTGCTTTACCATATTAAGAACACGGTCCTTTGCTTCAACTTTATCTTGAGGCAATAATGAAAATTGAGAAACTTTCGCAGAAACAAATAACATTGCGGAAGCATTTTTACATGTAGCCACACAAGCTCCACAACCAATACATGTAGCAGCATCAAACGCTTTATCTGCATTTCCCTTTTGTATAGGAATTGTGTTTGCGTCTTGAGTATTACCAGAGGTATTAACACTCACAAATCCTCCTGCTTGCTGAATTCTATCAAAAGCTGTTCTATCGACAACTAAGTCTTTAATCACAGGAAAGGCATCGGCTCTAAAAGGTTCTATAACAATCGTATCTCCATCTTTGAATTTCCGCATATGTAATTGGCAAGTAGTAACAAGATCGTCGGGACCATGAGGTCTACCGTTAATATACATTGAACACATTCCACAAATGCCTTCTCTACAATCATGATCAAAAGAAATAGGATCTTGATCTTTAGAAATTAATTCATTGTTTAAAACATCCATCATTTCAAGAAAGGACATGTCAGGTGATACATTAGAAATATTGTAATCTACCATCTCTCCAGATGAATTTGAATTTTTTTGTCGCCAGATTTTTAATTTTAAATTCATGTGCAATTTATTTATAAGAACGAGTTTTTACCTCTATTTCTTCATAATCTAGTTTTTCTTTGTGCAAGACTGCTTTTGAAGGCTCGCCTTTGTGTTCCCATGCAGAAACAAATTTGAAATTCTTATCATCCCTTAAAGCTTCTCCTTCTGGTGTTTGAAACTCTTCTCTAAAATGACCTCCGCATGATTCGGTTCGTTCCAAAGCATCTTTAGCAAATAATTCTCCAAGCTCTAAAAAGTCAGCAACCCTTGAAGCTTTGACCAATTCTTCATTAAATTCATCAATTTTCCCTGGGACTGTAACATTTTTATGAAAATCTTCTCGTAAGCTCTTTATTTCAGTAATAGCCTGTTTCAAACCACTTCTATTTCTTGACATTCCACACTTATCCCACATTATTTTTCCTAATTTTTTATGATAAAAATCAACTGAATTTTTACCCTTATTGGAAATAAAATTTGACAATGAATCCATTACCTTTTTTTCAGCATCCATAAATTCTGAAGAATCATTAGAAATTCGTCCAGTTCTAATTTCTTTTGACAAATAATCTCCTATTGTATATGGTAAAACAAAATATCCGTCAGCTAACCCCTGCATTAAAGCAGAAGCGCCAAGTCTGTTTGCGCCATGATCAGAAAAATTAGCCTCTCCAATAGCATAACATCCAGGAATTGTTGTCATTAAATTATAATCAACCCAAACCCCTCCCATTGTATAATGAACCGCAGGATAAATCATCATTGGAGTATTATAAGGATCTTCATCAACAATTTTTTCATACATCTGAAAAAGATTACCGTACTTATTTCTTATGATTTTATCACCTAGTTTTTTGACAACAGAAGTGTCGTTTTCATCCAGGCCTTTAACATGAGCCTCTTCTTTACCATATCTTTCTATAGCAGCAGAAAAATCAAGGTAAACCGCCTCTCCAGTTTTATTTACTCCATAACCTGCGTCACATCTTTCCTTAGCGGCTCTAGAGGCTACATCTCTTGGAACAAGATTACCAAAAGCAGGATATCTTCTTTCCAAGTAATAGTCTCTTTCTTTTTCTGGAATCTCAGTTGGTTTAAGTTTCCCTTCTCTGACATCTTTTGCATCTTGCTTATTTTTAGGAACCCAAATTCTCCCATCATTTCTTAATGATTCAGACATGAGTGTTAGTTTAGATTGATGCTCTCCTGAAACTGGAATACATGTTGGATGAATTTGAGTAAAACAAGGATTTGCAAAAAAAGCTCCTTTTTTATGTATTCTCCAGGAAGCAGAAACATTACTCCCCATTGCATTTGTTGAAAGGAAAAAAACATTTCCATAACCTCCAGATGCTATAACTACTGCATGAGCACTATGCCTTTGTATTTCTCCAGTTATAAGATTTCTGGCTATTATTCCTCTTGCCTTCCCGTCTACTAAAACTAAATCCATCATTTCATGGCGATTATACATTTGGATTCTACCCTTGCCAATTTGTCTATTCATTGCAGAATAGGCTCCCAAAAGAAGTTGCTGTCCTGTTTGACCCTTAGCATAAAAAGTCCTAGAAACCAATACCCCTCCAAAAGAGCGATTATCTAAGAGTCCTCCATAGTCTCTAGCAAATGGAACACCTTGGGCAACACACTGGTCAATTATGTTAGCAGAAACTTCAGCTAATCTATAAACATTTGCTTCTCTTGAACGGTAATCTCCTCCTTTGATAGTATCATAAAAAAGTCTATAAGTAGAATCCCCATCTCCTTGATAGTTTTTTGCTGCGTTTATCCCTCCTTGTGCAGCAATTGAATGAGCACGTCTAGGAGAATCTTGAAAACAAAATGTCTTTACATTGTATCCAAGTTCAGCAAGAGTTGCTGAAGCTGATGCGCCAGCAAGACCAGTCCCAACAACAATTACATCAATCAATCTCTTATTAGATGGGCTAACAAGATTAATCTTCCCTTTATGAGATGTCCATTTTTCTGATATTAGTCCTTTAGGTAAGTTTGAAATCATTTTTGACATAATCTACCCCTTTAAATGATGAAATATCGCAATAAAAATAAATCCAAGTGGCACTATAACAGAAAACGCAATAGCTATTGTTTTTATTGTATTTGAATATTTATTATTTACACCTACCGATTGAAAAGAAGATGCAAAACCATGCATCAAATGTAATGACAAGAATACAAATGAAATAGAGTAGAAAGCCACCCTTATGGGGCTATGAAATTTATGGATTAATTCTTCATAATATCTTTGAGAATCATCAGGTAAAAATTCGATATACTTATATTTTATCTCCGGAACCCAAAAATCATAAAAATGCAATCCCAAGAAAGACAATATAACAACTCCTGAAAACAACATATTCCTTGAAATCCAACTAGAGCTTATACCAGACTGATAGGAATAATTAACTTTCCTTGAGCGCCTGTTTTTTATCTCTAGAATAAAACCCATGACAAAGTGGAAAATCACACCCAAAATTAAAATAGGTTGTAAAATGAATTGGACCAAAGGATTTGTCCCCATAAAATGAGACAATTTATTAAACAAATCTTCGCTAAAAACAGAGGTAAAATTTATAGTAAAGTGTTGAGCTAAAAAAAATATCAGGAATAAACCTGAAAGAGCCATTGCTACTTTTCTTGATATGGAAGATTCAATCATTTTTGTTTATTACACTACAAAAATAATTATTAAGAAGCAAACATAATCTTGATTGTCATTTTTTTTTGTTTTATCTATTTGATTATTAATTCTTGAGAATAAGAACCATTAGGTATTTTTATGATAAAATCATATCCCCCTTTAGGTAGATAAAATATACCGTTTTCAGAATTTTGAAGTTTTTTTGTTTTGTTTTTTCTGTTGTAGGATTCTTGACCAATTTTGCTAATTGACAAATCGTAGTTAATCTGCGAAAAGCCTTGTTCCAGTTCTCCAGAAATTTTATTTAAAGTAATTCCCTTTTTGTTTTTAATAATTAAATCATAATTGGAATTTGCTTTAGAATAAAAGTTTAATTCAATTGAAGGGATATTTGGATCAACCCATGGACTCCGTTTATTTCCCCAATTTTTTGAATGATTCACTTCTTTTGTTTCAAAAAAATGAAAGGGTTTTTTAAGAAAATTGGTGTCTGCTTTTTGAATTTTTGATATATCTGCAATATATATTGACCTACCGTGAGTTCCTACTACAAGATGATTTTCATTTTTTTGAATAACTAAATCATGTACTGCTGCACTAGTCAAGCCCTTAGAAAAAGGTTCCCAGCTTTTACCCATATCAAATGAAACATAGACTCCATTATCATTGCCAACATAAAGAATGTTTTCTTTAACTGGATCTTCAATAATTACATTTAAAGGAGAGTAAGGTAAATTGCCTTTTATTGACTTCCACGTGTTGCCAAAGTCATCACTAACATAAACATAAGTAGAAAAGTCATCCCATCGATAACCGTTTAAAGTAACATAAACTCGTCCTTCCTTATAAGATGAAGCAATCACCCTGCTAACCCATAAATCTTTAGGTAGATTATTAGAAATATTTTTCCATTTAACTCCCCCGTCGCGAGAAAAATGAATTAATCCATCATCGCTCCCAGTATATAAAAGACCAAACTTAAGGCTAGATTCACTAATTGTTGTTAGTGTTCCATAAGGGACATTCCCTTTTTTCCCTCCATTTGTTAAATCAGGAGAAATTGTTTCCCAATTATTTCCTTTGTCTAATGATCTATGAAGTTTATTTCCGCCATAATATAAGATGTCCTGATTATGTGTTGATAAAAGAATTGGTGTTTGCCAATTAAATCTATATGGTGATTCACCTATCTTATGTCTGGGCTTTATTGATTTACGTTTATTATTTTTAAGATCTAGTCGAGAATAATTACCAAATTGGAAGCCAGTGTAAATAATATTACTGTCCCTATTATCTATTTGAATATTCATTCCATCTCCTCCCATAATTCCAGTCCATGGATTATGTCCAGTAGAATGCCATCTCTCATTATCTAAAGAATTATGCCTTGTCTTCCAAACTCCATTATCTTGTAGTCCTCCATAAACATTATAAGGCTCTTCATTATCTACATTGATTGCATAAAACTGACCAACAGGGATAGAATTATTTTTCATCCAATTTTTCCCATCATTGTATGTTATATTAATACCCCCATCATTTCCATTAATTAAATGTCCGGGTCTAGAGGGATTGATCCAAAGAGCATGGTGATCAACATGAACATTAGACTTCCCTATTGAAGAAAAAGATTTACCTCCATCATTTGAAGTCAAAAGTGGAACTCCATAAATGTATATTTTGTTTACATCATAAGGGGCAACATAAATGTGTCCAAAATAATATCCGTAGCTATAATATAAATTATCTATGTATCCATCATGGGTCTTACTCCATGTGATTCCACCATCATTTGATTTATATACTTCTGCACCAATTACAGGAGTGTCAAATAATAAACTATTCGAATCTTCCAAGTATATTGCCAAATCAGCCGGTTTTGCTTTACCTAGTCTAACAAGATTTTTTATTTTTTTAGCTGTATATTCTTTCTGGAAAGAATTGTCCCTTAAAAATTCATTTATCTTCTTATCATCTAATGCTAAAAAATCCTTTATGGAAATGGATTTAAAATAATCTTTGTCTATATTTTCTTTTTTTGATGAATCTTCCTTTTTATTTCTTCTGAATTGATTATCCAGTATTGCATAAACAATATTATTGTCAAAAACTGCAACTCCTATTCTTCCAACTCCTTCACCAATTGGAAAACCACTTCCCGAATTAGTTAGCAGTTCCCAGCTTTTGCCTGTATCAATACTTTTATATATCCCAGATGAAGCACCATCACCATCAAAATTCCATGCTTTTCTATCCTTTTCCCAGCTTGATGCATAGATGACATTAAAATCTTCTGGACTATACTCCATGTCAATAATTCCAGTTTTGTTATTAATATAAAGAGTGTTTTCCCAATTTTCTCCTCCATCAGTTGTGATGTAAATACCTCTCATGTCATTTTCAGAATATAAATGACCAGTAACTCCAACAATAACATGATTAGGATCATCAGGATTGACTAAAATCTTTCCAATATGATGGCTGTCAGATAGGCCTTTATTCTCCCAGGTATCACCATTATTCATAGATTTTAAGATCCCCACCCCAGAATATGATGATCTAGAAGAATTATTTTCACCTGTTCCGACCCATATAGTCCTTGTTGGCCAGTGAATTTCTATCTCTCCAATATTTTGTGTGACAGAATTATCAAAAATAGAATTAAAGCTTATTCCATTATCTTTTGTATGCCATAGTCCACCAGTGGCAAATGCTGCATAAAATTCTGTTGGGTCATCAGGATTAACAGAGATATCAACTACTCTTCCGCTCATGACAGAAGGCCCTATATTTTTAAAATCTATATTCTTTACTCTAGAAGAATTAGTCAGTTTTTGTTTTTGATTAATTGCTTCTAATATTTGCTCTTCATTAGATTGGCTAGGTTGAGCAAATATAAAACCGGTTAAAAAGAAAAAAAGGATGACAGATTTATTCATAATAGCTAAAATTTAAATGAATTTACAAAAATCTTATTACAATTATTTATAAAGAAATTATATTAGCATAAAGACTAAAAAAAATGAGATATAAACCTTTGCCTTCTGATTTTTATAAGAAAAACAGGATCAATTTTGTAGATTCTATGCTCTCTAAAAGTATCGCTGTTTTTAACTCAAATGATATTTACCCAATAAGTGCTGACAGCACTTATTTTCCTTTTCAACAACATAGAGATATTTTCTATCTAACAGGAATCGAACAGGAGGAAACAATTCTATTGATTTTTCCAGATGCTAAAAAAATAAAGGAAAAAGAAATCTTATTTATAAAAGAAACTGATGAGAAAATTTCAATATGGGAAGGAGAAAAACTTTCATTGGAAAAAGCAAGAGATTCATCTGGAATAGAAACAGTCCTTTGGCTCTCAGATTTTGAAAAAGTTTTTAATTCACTAGCTAACAAATGTGAGAAACTTTATATAAATACTAACGAGCATTATAGAGCAAAAGTTGAAACACAAACAAGAGAGGATAGATTTATAAACTGGGCGAAAAAAAAATATCCTTACCTTAAGCATGTTAAAGGGAATCTAATCCTACAAAGATTAAGATCTATAAAAACAAATGAGGAAATAAATCAAATTCAAAAAGCATGTGATATTACTGAGAAAGGATTTAAACGAATTTTAAATTTTGTAACTCCTGGGGTTTATGAATATGAAATTGAGGCAGAATTTAGTCACGAATTTTTAAAAAACTCTTCACTGGGATTTGCTTATCAGCCCATTATTGCTTCAGGGAAAAATAATAATGTTTTACATTACGTGAAAAATAATGGC
The DNA here is from genome assembly GCA_029245825.1 of Flavobacteriaceae bacterium. Classification (GTDB taxonomy): domain Bacteria; phylum Bacteroidota; class Bacteroidia; order Flavobacteriales; family Flavobacteriaceae. Next base: position 9,539 of record JAQWON010000085.1, on the reverse strand, counting down.
GTTTGTAAAAGCGGAGATCTAGTCCTAATTGATGTAGGTGCTGAATATGGAAATTATTCAAGCGATATGACTCGAACAATTCCTATTTCAGGTAAATTTTCTAAGCGCCAAAGAAAAGTTTATAATGCTGTTTTAAAAGTAAAAATAGAAGCTACAAAGCTACTCTCTCCTGGAACCTTATGGAAAGAATATCACCATGAGGTTGGAAAAATTATGAGCTCTGAATTAATTAGTCTTGGCTTGTTAACTAAGTCTGAGGTTAAAAATCAAAATCCTAAAGATCCAGCTTATAAAAAATATTTTATGCATGGTACATCTCACCATCTAGGCCTTGATACCCATGATTATGGATTAATTGATGAACCAATGAAAAAAAATATGGATTTTACAGTAGAACCAGGTATTTAATTACCAAAAGAAGGTTTTGGAATAAGACTAGAAGATGATGTTGTAATTAAAGAAAAAGGTAAAGTCGAAAATCTTATGAAAAACATTCCTATTGATCCAAATGAAATAGAAGAATTGATGTCAAAAAATTAATTTTTAAGGAAAATATTCTTTTTTTAGTGTGATAATATCATCCATTAACTCTTCGATTTCTTGATCATTTGTCCCATCATAAAAACCTCTAATTCTTTTATCTGGATCTATCAAAACAAAATTTTCTGTATGAATCATAGAGTTGATTCCCTGACCTTCCTTAACCACAAAATATGACTCTCTTGCTAATCTATATATCTGTTTTTTATCTCCAGTAAGTAAATTCCACTTGGAATCTTTTATACCTTTTTCTAGAGCATATTTTTTAAGTTGGGCAACTGAATCAATCTTAGGGGTAACTGAAAAAGAGAGTAACATTATATTTGGATTATCTAAAGTCTTCTTTTGAATTTTAAGCATATTTCTCGTCATATCTATACATATACCTGGGCAAGTAGTAAAGAAAAAATCTGCAACATATATTTTATTCTCATAATTTTTTTCAGTAACTGTTTCTCCATTTTGATTTTTTAAAGAAAAACTAGAGATACGGTGATATCTTTTAACATGCTGTAAATTACTGTCAACTAAATCATAATTAACCATTGCAGGCTGAAAGATGGGAAGTTTTTTTTTAGGTTTTATTGCGTCATAAAATAAAAACAAAACTATTATTGAAAAAGGGAGAAAAATCAATAAAAAAAATTGACTAGTTTTCATTTCTTTGCTTTGAGACGCAAATATAAATTATATAAATTTTTAAAGATCAAATTTTTTGTTCTCCTTTTTAAAAATATTACTTTTGACGATCCGTTTTTAAAAATATGAGTTTTATATTCCTCATCAAGGCAATTCAGTTTTTCCTCTCGCTATCAATCATTGTTATTTTACATGAGCTAGGGCATTACATCCCAGCTAGAATTTTTAACACTAGAGTAGAAAGGTTTTTTTTATTTTTTGATGTGAAATATGCATTGTTCAAGAAAAAAATTGGAGAGACTGTCTATGGTGTTGGTTGGTTACCTTTAGGAGGATATGTTAAAATTGCTGGAATGATTGATGAAAGCATGGACAAAGAACAAATGAAAAAGCCTCCGCAGCCATGGGAATTTAGATCTAAACCTTCATGGCAAAGATTGATAATCATGTTAGGGGGAATTATTGTAAACCTCTTATTAGGATTTTTAATTTTCATGATGATGTTTTTGGTTTGGGGGAAAAATACACTGCCAAATTCCTCTATACCTTTAGGTCTTGGTGTTTCTGAATTGGCAAAAGAGATTGGATTTGAAAAAGGTGATCAAATCCTCAAAGTTGATGGAAAATTTATTGATATTCCAACTAGTTTAAGCAAAAAATTCTTTTTAGAAAATGTAAATGAAGTAGAGGTGCTACACTCTAATGGCAGAAAAGAAGTTTTAACAATCCCTGGTGACATTGATGAAAGAATGTTTCAATCAGGTGAAATGGACCTTTTTTACGTTCGAACACCTGCATTAATTGATAGTATTTTGCCAAATTCCCCAGCAGAAATTTCAGGACTTCAAGTCGGGGACAGAATAAAATCAATAAACAATACCATAATTACAGACTGGGGAGATCTTAATAAATGGAAAATAGAAAATGACCTTAGGGAATTTGATCTAACAATTGAAAGAAGAAGATCTGAAAAAACTTTAAAAATAAAACTTGAAGAACAATCATTGATTGGTGTATTTCCAAAACCAATTGAACTTAAAAATGTTAGCCTTTCTCTAATTGAAAGTATTTCTGAGGGTTATAATTATGCTTATTCAACCCTTTATGGATATGTTGCCTCTTTCAAATTTGTCTTTACAAAAAAAGGAGCTCAACAATTAGGTGGCTTTGGGACAATTGGAGGCTTATTCCCTAGTGAATGGGATTGGAGAGGCTTTTGGTCTACAACAGCTTTTATTTCTATAATCTTAGCTTTTATGAATCTTCTGCCAATTCCAGCTTTGGACGGAGGTTATGTAATGTTTTTAATCTATGAAATGATTACTGGTAAAAAACCAGCTGATAAATTCCTTGAATATGCTACAACTTTAGGTTTTATTTTACTCCTAGCACTTGTACTTTATGCTAACGGGAATGACATTTATAGAGCAATAACTCAATAATTTGTTTAGTTTTCCGTTTTAAAAACGATATTCATTATATTTGATTGACAAAATATTTAAAAAAATAGCTTTATGAGAATCAATATTTCTTTATTTACATTGTTTTTTGCTTTTTGGATTTCCTTTTTTTCTTTTGCTCAGATTGATAAAGTAAAAATAGAAGATTTTGTTTCCGAACATAGCGGTTTTGAAGAAAACGAAGATGGTGAAATAGTGCCAATAAATATTAAGGAAATAAACAAAAAAATTCGATTTTTTGTAGAAGAACAGTATCCAAACGTCGAACTTACTAGAAACATCATTTGGGACTCATATACAACTTTTCTAAGTCCCTCAGATAAATTTCATTTCCATGTTTTTATTGTACAAGTAAAAGTTCACAAGATGGTCAGTGGAGAAAACGATCAAATTATAGTTCGTCGAAAACAAGATATTGAGAGATTAAAATATTTAGAAGTTATTTACAATCCCTTTACAAATAAAATAAGCAGTAACTTCAAATGGTTTTCTGATGATGAGGAGTTTTATGCCCAAGAACAAGAAAACAAAACTAAAGACCCAGATCTAGAGTCTCTAAAAATTGCTAATCAAGATCAAAAGGCAAATATCCCTGTGTTTGTAAATGAACATGAGGGCTTCATAGAGGAATTAAAAATTAGGGAACTCAGTGAAGATGAAATAATTCCTAAAAATGTGAAAGAAATAAATACAAAAATTCGCTCCTTTGTAAAATCTAAATACTCTAATGTTCAATATTCAAGAAATATTATTTGGGACAATTATAACACTTTTTTAAGCCCATTTGATAAATATCATTTTCACACCTTTATAGTGCAGACTAAAGTTAGAGATATGAAGAGACTAAAATATCTTGAAGTAGTATATAATCCTGTGACTGAATCCGTAAGTAGTGATTTTATTTGGATTGATGAAGATGAGGAGTTTTATAGAGAAGATTCTGCTCAAGAAAAAACTGAATAGATTTCTGTGTTTTTTTCAAAAAAATTAAAGAAAAGTTTCCTTTTAATATTATTGATAACTCCTTTTTTTGGGTTTAATCAAATCTCAGAAGATGATTATTTGAACCAAGCAAGGGAATTTTTCCAAAGTTTCCCTGAAAAGTCAATTGAAGTTTTGTCAAAGGGGATTGAAAATTATCCTGACTCTTCTGATTTGCATAGGTTAAGAGCTTTTATTAAACAAGTTCGATCTATAGAAGATCCACGAGAAGATTATAAAAAAGCTTATAGTTTAGATAGTATTTCATACAAAAGAAGTGGTTATCCCTCACCCTATTTATACTTAACTAATGAAGATGAACTTAAATATCCAATGGATGTAGAATTAGAATTTATTTTAAAAGATATTTATGACTTTGATACAAGAAATACACAATTTTTTACCAAGTTTGATTGGGCTGCTTATTCAAAATATGATACTATTTATCAAACTTTTTCTGGTAAAATGACAGATCTTGTTGATTTAAGAAAATTGTTAAAACTTGATTACATTGAATCAGATCAAACTAAAATAACAGATTTAAAATTTGATTTTTGGAATAAGAAAAATAAAGATCAAATATTTTTTGAGCCTGGATATATGGGTAAGTATAGTCAATATTTTGGTAGTGTAGAGAATAGCTTCTATCATAATTGGGATCTTAGGGATTACCCATTTGATAAACAAAAAATTGTGATAAGATTTATCGCTCAGCAAGATTCTTCAATTGTAAGGTTAAATGAATCAAAAGAATTCCCTGCAAGTTTTTCCAAGAATATGATTGGTTTAAAAGACGGATACAAAATTGATAAGATAAATTACTTTACCACCTATATTTCTAGTGGCATATATGATTTCTTTTCTCCTACATCTAATATGCGCTATCAAATCTTCCCAACAGGTAATTTTGAAATAGTCATCTCAAGAGATGGGTCATGGCTTTTTTTAAAACTTTTTTTAGGATCAATTTTGTCATTCGTTATTTCCTGGATTGTCTTCCTTATCCCAAAAAAAGAATTCGAATCTAGAATTAGTCTAACAGTTGGTGGTATTTTTGGTGCAATAGGGAATAGATATTTTGTTGAATCAACTATCCCAAGTGTTCAAATATTAACAAAAGCAGATATGATAAATAATATGATCCTATTGCTTTTAATTGTAAATGTTTTTATTGTTATCATTCAAAACAATGATAAAATAGATATGGGTGCTTTTGAAAAGAATAAATTCGCCATGTTTTTTTCCGGCTTAACATTTGTTTTAAGTAATCTTCTAATTGTTCTCTGGTAAAAAACACAAAACATAAAAGAAGTAATTTCAGTAAATTTATTATATTCTTGTGCTGTGTAACTATGAGAAGATTTATAGTAAATCAAAACAGCTATTTAATTTGTTAAAATGGGAATGATTAATCATAAATTAAGAGTTTATACTTCTAGGGAAAACTTGTCTAAAGAACAGCAGTTAGCTCATAAAATAGCTAATATGGTCTGTGAAGATGTTGAAATCTCCTCTGAGGTTGAGGATATGGTAATCAATAGAATTATTGACAACGCTTCAGTGGCAATAGCTGCTCTTGAAAGAGAACCAGTGGCTAACGCTAGAGCGATGGCGGTAAATCATCCAAGACATGATGATAGAGGCGCATCTATTTTTGGAATGCCTAATAATCAAAAATTTCATGCTGAATGGGCTGCATGGGCAAACTGTACTGCCGTTAGAGAGTTGGATTATCATGATACTTTCCTAGCAGCAGATTATTCCCACCCGGGAGATTCTATCCCTGCTGTTATTGCTGTTGCTCAGCAGTTAGGTAAATCTGGTAAAGACTTATTAAGAGGGATCGTTGCTTCTTATGAAGTTCACGTTAACTTGGTTAAAGCAATTTGCTTACACAAACATAAAATCGACCACGTAGCTCATTTATGTCCCGCACAAGCCGCTGGTATTTGTGCAATGTTAAACTTAGATATAGAAACTACATACCAAGCAATTCAGCAAGCATTACATGTTTCAGTATCAACAAGACAATCAAGAAAAGGAGAAATTTCTTCATGGAAAGCATATGTCCCTGCTCACGGTGCTAAATTAGCTATTGAAGCAGTTGATAGAGCAATGAGAGGAGAAGGTGCTCCCTCGCCTATCTATGAAGGAGAAGATTCAATATTAGCTTGGATACTGGATGGGCCTGATTCTGATTATACAGTAACTTTACCTGGTTCAGGAGAGGAGAAAAGAGCAATATTAGAAACCTACACTAAAGAACATTCAGCCGAGTATCAATCTCAGGCCCTAATTGATTTGGCATTTAGAATGAGAAAACATATTTCTGATTTCTCTCAAATCAAAGATGTTTTAATTGAAACTTCCCACCACACGCACTATGTAATTGGAACTGGAGCAAAAGATCCACAAAAAATGGATCCAAATGCATCTAGAGAAACGTTGGATCATTCTATCATGTACATTTTTGCTGTTGCATTACTAGATGGAAGATGGCATCATGTTGATTCTTATGATAGAGCCAAAGTCCAAAACTCTGAAACGATTAGTTTATGGCATAAAATTTCTACGATAGAAAAGCCATACTGGACAGATATTTATCATGCAAAAGATCCTAATAGAAAGGCATTTGGGGGGAAAGTTATTATTACTATGAATGATGGAAAAATTATAGAGGACAAAATCGAAAGAGCTAATGCACACCCTGCAGGTGATAGGCCTTTCAAAAGAGAAAACTATATTGGAAAATTCGATATGTTAACTAAAGAATTAATAAAAACAGAAGAGAGAAACAGATTCATAGGATTAGTTGAGAATTTGAGTAATTTAACACCTAAAGAAGTTAAAGAAATTAACGTTCAAGTTGCTGAATTATCTAATAGCACTCTAGATACAAAAGGTATCTTTTAATGAATTAGTAAAATTAGCTGAATCCTTTTTCTCTTTAAATAAGAAGTATATAAGCAGAAAGGATAAATAAAAATTAAAAAAATAAAAATGATTATAAATAAGAAAACCCATCAACAAAAAAGAGCAGATTTTAGATCTGCTTTAAACTCTGGGAAACTTTTGGAATTCCCAGGGGCTTTCAATCCAATGGTTGCCATGATGGTTGAACAATATGGCTTTGACGGAGTATATTGTTCTGGGGCTGTAATGGCAAACTCTCTTGGTTTACCTGATATTGGATTAACGACAATGACTGAAGTTACCCAATTTGCAGGTAACATTGCCAAGGTAACATCTCTACCCACAATAATGGATGTAGATACTGGTTTTGGGGAAATGATGAATATTGTTCGTACGATTCAAGAGATTGAAAATGCAGGAATAGCAGGTTGCCATATAGAAGATCAAGTCAGTCCTAAAAGATGTGGTCATTTAGATGGTAAGCAATTAATTGATAGGGGTGAAATGGTTAAGAAAATAAAAGCTGCTGTAGATTCCAGAAATGATAATAATTTCTTGGTAATAGCAAGAACAGATGCTAGAGGAGTAGATGGGTTTGATTCTACAGTTGACAGGGCAAAGGCTTATGTTGATGCTGGGGCAGATATGATTTTCCCTGAGGCGATGGAATCAAAAGCAGAATTTGAAGCTTTCAAAAAAGCAGTAAATGCTCCTTTATTGGTCAATATGACAGAGTTTGGTAAATCTAAATTATTAACAAGAAAAGAATTGGAGAATCTAGGAGCTAACATAGTAATATATCCTGTAACTACGCAAAGATTAGCAATGTATGGTGTAGAAAAAGGGCTTAAATCAATTAAAGAAACAGGAAGTGCAAATGCTATTCTTGATATCATGCAAACTAGATCTAGATTATATGAAGTATTAGACTATCCAACATATAATAATTATGACAAGAGTTTGTATAATTTCAAACTTAAAAAAGAACAATAAAACATCCTGAAAATGGCTGAAAATATTAAAGTAGCTAAAGGATTGGTAGGAGTTATAACTGATGAGACGTCAGTGTCAAAGGTAATGGCTGAAACAAATTCGTTGACATATAGAGGATATGCTGTTCAGGATTTATGCGAGAAATGTAGTTGGGAAGAGGTTGCCTTCTTGATGGTAAATAAGGAATTACCTTCATCAAATAAATTGGCTGATTTCATTAAAAAAGAAAAAGAATACAGAAACATCTCAAAAGATCTATTAGATGTGATCCATAAATTCCCTAAAGGGGCTCACCCAATGGATGCTTTAAGAACAGGTATTTCTTACTTAGGTATGGAAGACGACAGAATTTGGGATAATTCTGCAGTTGCAAACATGGATAAGTACATCAGGATGTTAGCTAAGATTCCCACTATTATTGCTGCTACATACAGACATAAAGAAGGAAAAGCATTTATTAATCCGAGCAATGACTTAACAGCTTCAGAGAATTTTTTTCATATGTGCTTTGGTAAAATTCCTGCAAAGGAAGTAATTAAAGCGTTTGATGTTTCATTAATTCTATATGCTGAACATTCTTTCAACGCATCTACTTTTGCGTCCAGGGTAATTACTTCTACTACTTCAGATATATACTCTGCTGTTTGTGGAGGAATTAGTGCCTTAAAAGGACCTTTACACGGAGGTGCTAATGAGCAAGTGATGCATATGTTAAAAGAAATTGGTGAAGTTAAAAATGCAAAAAAGTGGATTTTAAATGCATTAGTAAATAAGAAGAAGGTAATGGGTTTTGGGCACAGAGTATATAAGTCAGGGGATTCAAGAGTGCCAACAATGACTAAATATGCTGAAAAGATGGCTCTTTTTACCGGTGGAGAGAAGTGGATTCAGATTTCTAATATCTTAAGAGATACTATGATTAAAGAAAAGAATATCTATCCTAATCTCGATTTCCCTGCTGGACCAGCATATTATATGATGGGGTTTGACATTGAAATGTTCACTCCACTTTTTGTTATGTCTAGAATTACGGGATGGACAGCTCACATTATGGAACAAGCTGCTGATAATAGAATTATCAGGCCATTATCTGCTTATGTAGGATCACCTCAAAGAAAAGTTTTGTCTATAGAGGAAAGAAATGCTGAAACACTCTAAGTCTAGTTTAATTCAAAAATGAACTTAACTAAAAAAGACAAGATTGAAATATTTGAAAACGCAATAAGCTGGATTGTTGTTATAGCAATGTTTATTTATGGTGGAGGGAAACTAATTCAATTTGATGGTGCAGCTGAAATTGATAAAACTGTATCTGAAATGACTGGAATGGAATTGATGTGGGCATTTTATAGCTACTCAAAGTCATTTGCTATTACATTAGGGGGTTTTTGAGTTGATTGGTGGATTTTTAATTCTGATTAAAAGAACTCGAATAATCGGTTATTTATTAACATCGACTATTCTTGTGAATGTTATCTTTCAAGACATATACTTTGGAGTTCATTTGGGAGCTTTGAAAGCTGCGATTCTATATCAACTATTGATATTGATTATTCTATTGTTAAATAAAGAAAAATTAATAACGAGTATAAAAACGTTACTGACATCTGACAAAACTGAGCAGACCAAAACTAAATTTTTTGTAAAGATTCTAATCGCTTTTGGAATCTTTGTTGGATTGAGAATTTTAGAATATTTTATAACCATTAAATGGTAAAATCCAGTTTACAACTAAGTCAAAGAGGGTGTTGCTACGTAAATGCTAGACTCTAGTAGAGATGTTCTGCTATTGGATGGGGATTGTGGCCTATGCCACCAGTTAGCATTTTTCATAGACCAAAGACTGGCAACCGATGCTGATATTGCATATAGGCCTATAACATCGAATGATGCTCAAAAACTAATTCAAACATTTCCTGTATGGCAACAGAGTTCTGATACAGTTTACCTGTTTAGGAATGGTCGTTCTTATATCAGATCTGCGGCAGCAATACGGTGTTTACTTAACTTGAG
>JAQWON010000052.1 GCA_029245825.1 Flavobacteriaceae bacterium | reverse complement strand
CAAGCATTTCAGCTTCTAATAAAACTTTTTCTAATAATTCATTAACACCATTTCCTTTGAGTGCAGAAATATCCTGGGATTGTATTTTCCCCCCCCAATCTTCAACCATAAAGTTCATAGCAGCTAATTCCTCTTTAATTTTTTCAGGATTAGAAGTAGATTTATCAATTTTGTTTATAGCAAAGATTATTGGAACACCAGCAGCCTGGGCATGACTTATCGCTTCCTTAGTTTGAGGCATTATTGAATCATCAGCAGCTATAACAATTATAGCTATATCAGTTATTTGAGCACCTCTTGCACGCATTGCAGTAAAGGCCTCATGGCCAGGAGTATCTAAAAAAGTTATTTTTTCATCTTCTTTTAAAGTTACAGAATATGCTCCAATATGTTGAGTAATACCTCCTGATTCACCAGCAATAACATTTTCTTCTCTAATATAATCCAACAATGATGTTTTGCCATGATCAACATGTCCCATTACAGTAACTATAGGAGGTCTAGGCAATAATTCTTCATCCTTATCAACATGTTCAGATATCTCTTCTTCCAGATCAGCCTTCACAAAGTCTACTTTATATCCAAACTCATCAGCAACAATTGAAAGAGTCTCTGCATCAAGCCTTTGATTCATTGTCACCATTATACCAAGAGACATACATGCTGATATAATCTCATTAATATTGACTTCCATAAGAGTTGCTACTTCACCAACTGTAATAAACTCAGTTACCTGAATTGTCTTTTCTTGGGCTTCTTGTTCAGCTATTTCATCTTCAGATTTTTGCCTATGCTGATCTCTTTTATCTTTTCTGTATTTAGCTCCCTTAGATTTTGAGGATTTACCTTGGAGTTTTTCTAATGTTTCTCTAACCTGTTTTTGAACATCTTCATCAGAAACCTCATCTTTATTATTTTTTCTATTGGAAGTTTTTGATTTTAAATTATTTGTTTTTAAATTATTTTGTGATTCTTTTTTGTTTGTTTCTTTACTAATTCTTTTTCTTCTCCTCTTTCTAGCTTCTTCAACATTATTTTCCTTCTTTTTTACATCATCTAAATTAATTTTTTTGCCTACCCCTTTTGGTCCAGATAAAACTTTATATTCGGTTTTAATGTGCTCGGCGCCATTTGTTTTTTGATCCTTTTGTTCAGGAATATCAGCATCTTTAGAAACTGATGCTTCTTTTGTAAATTCTTTTTGAGAATCTTTTGTAGGTTTTTCAATTTTAAGGTTTTCTTTAAGAGGATCAGAGCCAGACTTAGAAGATAATTCTTTTGCAACTTTTCCAGAATCAACATCTATTTTACCAGCCTTAACAGGTTCATTCAAACCAAAATTAGATCCTTTGATCTTATCCTTTAACTCAATTGAGCTATCAATCTCATTTCCCTTTTCTTCATCAAAAGGAAGATTAGATTCTTTTTCTTTCTTTTTTTCTTCAGTTATTTCATTTGAGGCATCTCTTTTTGATTTATCTGTTTTAAATTCCTCCAATAAAATATTATGAATTTCTTCAGATATCTTAGTAGTAGGTCTTGGCTCAACCTGAAAACCTTTTATCGATAGAAACTCAACAACACGATCAAGAGAAATATTTAATTCCCTTAGAACCTTATTTAACCTAATACTTGGATTATCTCCCATATAATTTATCTACTTTTCAAATTCTTCTTTTAATATTTTTAGAACATCAGCAATAGTCTCCTCCTCTAAATCAGTTCTCTTTATTAAATCTTTTTCCTCTAATTCAAGTACACTTTTCGCTGTATCTAGGCCTACTTTTTTAAATTCTTCTATAACCCAAGAATCAATCTCATCACTAAATTCAGAAAGTTCAACATCTTCTTCTATTCCTTCACGATAAACATCTATTTCATAACCAGTTAATTTACCTGCTAATCTTATATTGTGTCCTCCTCTTCCAATGGCTTTAGATACTTCTTCAGGTTCAAGAAAAACTTGCACTTGCTTAGTCTCTTCATCTATTTTTAAAGATTTTATTTTTGCAGGGCTCAATGCACGTGTAATATATAATTGCAAATTGTTTGTGTAATTTATTACATCAATATTTTCATTCCCTAATTCTCTAACTATACCATGTATTCTTGATCCTTTCATTCCAACACATGCTCCAACAGGATCAATTCTGTCATCATAAGAATCAACAGAAACTTTTGCTTTTTCTCCAGGAACCCTAACAGCTTTTTTAATAGTTATGAGACCATCAAAAACTTCAGGGATTTCTTGTTCAAAAAGTTTTTCCAAAAAAATTGGTGATGTCCTAGACAGAAGAATCCTTGGTTTATTACCTCTTAACTCAACAGATTCAATTATACCTTTTACACTATCTCCCTTTCTAAAAAAATCACTAGGTATTTGTCTATCCTTTAATAAAATCACTTCATTGCCATCATCATCCATTAATATAACCTCACGATTTCTAACGTGATGAACCTCTGCAGTAAATAATTCTCCTTCTCTATCCTTAAACTTGTTAAAAGTATTCGTGCTATCGTGTTCAAAGACTTTGGCTACCAAATTTTGTCTTAAGCTTTGAACCAATCTCCTGCCTAAATCTATTAATTTTACCTCTTCAGAAACATCCTCACCAACTTCAAAATCAGGTTCTATTTTCTTAGCTTCTGTAATTTCTATTTCCATATTTGGATCTTCAACTTTACCATCTTCAACAACAATTCTATTTCTCCAAATTTCCAAATCTCCCTTATCTGGATTTATAATAATGTCAAAGTTTTCATCAGACCCATATTTTCGCTTCAAAGTATTCCGAAACACTTCTTCCAAAATAACCATTAAGGTTACTCTGTCAATCATTTTTTCATCCTTAAATTCAGAAAATGATTCTATAAGATTTAAATTTTCCATTACTTAATTTTTAAATTTTACTTTTAATCTAGCTTGTTTTATATCCTTATAATAGTATGATTCTTTTTCAATTCTAGGATATTTTTTCCCTTTGCTTTTTGAATTGATTCCTGAAATTTCTAACTCAATTTTTTTGTCATTTGCTTTTTTCAACTTTCCGTCAATAAAAGTTCCGTCATCTAACTTCAGCTCTAAATCTCTGCCAACATTGTTTTTGTACTGCCTAGAAATTTTTAAATTTTCCCCAATCCCTGGTGAAGTTACCTCTATTGAAAAATTTTTGTCTTCTTCATCAATTTTACTTTTAATTGCCCTAGAAATTTTTATGCAATCTTGCACCTTAATTCCATTATCACCATCAATAACAATTTTGATAGAATCATTACTTCTAATATCAACATCAATTAAAAAAATATCTGGGTTTTCTTCCAAAATATTTTCAAGGTAATATTTAATCCTAGTATTAAAATCCATCCAAAAAAAAGAGGCAACTTAAAAGAGCCTCTGATTATTTATTCAAAATGCTTTGCAAAGATAGTGTTTATCTTGGAATTTTAAAAAGTTATAGACGAGAATGAATTTCTGCAATAATGCCGAGAAATAAGCATAAAATTGCACACCATATAACAAATCCTCCTACGCCCATTTTTTTTTTTGTAAATATAAAAACTAATTTTTTTATTTAATCAATTTTTTTCTATAAAGAAATTCTCGTTTAAATCCCAATTTGATCTTAGTTTCAATTCATTAGGATAATATAAAACCTTTTCTGGCTGGATCTTTTTTAAATAATCCCCGGTATCCCATCTGCCATTATTATTCAAATCCTTGATGTATCTAATGTAATAATCACCCGGATGTAAGTGTCTGAAAATATATAAATCTGTCTCATCAGATGTTTTTTCTTTTCGAACTACATTAAAATTCTTGTCAAGTAATTCAAGAATAAAACTCTCATCATTTTCCCTAATTATTTGTATAAAAATATTACCATAATATTCAATATCCCTGGACTGTAAATTATATGAAAGACTTTTATTTGAATTGTCAAAAAAATCATTAATGGCATCTGGAAATATTGAAATTTCATATTCATCATTTGGCTCAACTTCAAATAGAATATTTACAATATCATAATTTTCATCTAAACTAACTTCAAAGGGAATTTTGGTAGAATCAATATTTTGAATATGAATAAATTTTTTGTTTATCTTCAAAATTGGAATATTAGATAATATTTTAAAAGTATCTTTAAATTCAATAATCCCTCCGCTAAGTGATTTTATAATCAAAGAATCTTTTTTTTTGTTTTCTCTAAATTTAACCGTTGAACTCCTGATTGTATCAATTCCTTGTAGAGAAAATTGTAAAGAATCAACATCTAATCCTTTAAACCAATAATTGATTGTATCCTTTACCCTGTCTCTATTTACTAAAGAAATAAACTTTTCCGGAACTTCAGAAATTAATTTCAGCTCCTTTATGTTTTTTAAATCTCCATAATACTGTATTCCTATACGATTTTTATTTACAAAAAAGGGACGTCCCCAAGAAAAATTTTCGGTTTCCTTAAAAATTGTTAAATCAATTATGCTGTCTTTTGGTAACCTTATAGGTTTCTCTGTAAATCCTATTTTATCTATGTTTTGATCAAATAGATAATTTGCAGCTTCATCCTTTATGGCAATAATCTCGTATTCCCCTTCACGTATATTTTTGAAATTATAAATTATTGAATCTAGTGTACTTGTGACATAAAATGGTTTTTTAAAAAAAATTGTTGAATCGTTAAAAGTACTATCCGCAGGATATAAATAAACTGAAATAAAAGGTTCCGTCTCCTTTTGCAAAGCATCGTCTATTTTTCCTCTTATTTCCAATGAATCCAGCTCTGGTCCAGTTGAGAAAGCGTAATAAAAAAAGGGCAACAAATTACCTTCGTTATAGTCTGCAATACTCTTCCCGAAATTAAAAGTATAAGTAGTATTTTCATCTAAACTATCTAATAGTTCAATCTCTATCTTTTTTGAAATAGATGATTCAGGCGGTTTAATTTTATAATAGCTTTTTTCAATTGGCGGAGAAATAATTAATTGTCTTTTTAAATCCTTCATCTGCACATACTCATCAAAAACTAATTCTATTTCATCTTTATCAAAAAGAGTACTATTCAATTTAGGATAAGCCCTTAATAGTACTGGAGGAATAGTGTCTTCAAGTCCACCTGTTGGGGAACTTCTCCTGGCGCAACTTATAATTAAAAATAAAAGTGCAATTTGGGAAAATATGCGAAAAAAAAATTTCATGTCTAAAAATAGTAGAACAAAGTAACAGAATATTATAATTAGATCCTATATAATCAATTGAGCTAATCATTTATAAATAAATATTTTAACATTAATGAATTTTTAAAATTTAAAAAGACTTATTTTTGAATCATGAGTAAAAAAGAGGATTCTTTCAAAAAAATAGTTTCTCATGCTAAACAATATGGATTTATTTTTCCATCAAGTGAAATATATGATGGTCTAAATGCTGTATATGATTATGGGCATAATGGAGTTGAATTAAAAAACAATATTCGTGAATATTGGTGGAAATCAATGGTGCATTTAAATCAAAATATTGTTGGTTTAGATGCTTCTATTTTGATGCACCCAACTACTTGGAAAGCTTCTGGTCATGTTGATGCTTTCAATGATCCTCTTATTGACAATAAAGACTCGAAAAAAAGATATAGAGCAGATGTTTTAGTGGAAGACTATGTTTATAAAATTGAAGAAAAAATAGAGAAGGAAATTTTAAAAGCTCAAAAGAAATTTGGAGAGGATTTTGATAAAGAAAAATTCGTTTCAACTAGTCCCAAAATAGCAGAATATAATAATAAGACAAAAAAAATTCTAACCCGATTAAACACATCACTTGAAAAAGATAATTTAGATGATGTTAAAGACTTAATTGAATCTTTAGAGATTTCATGTCCTGAATCTGGTTCTAAAAACTGGTCAAAAGTTAAACAATTTAATTTGATGTTTACCACTAAATTTGGTGCCTCTTCAGATAATGCAATGGAGTTATATCTTCGTCCTGAAACCGCTCAAGGTATTTTTGTTAATTTCCTTAATATCCAAAAAAGTGGTAGAATGAAATTACCTTTTGGAATAGCTCAAACTGGTAAAGCTTTTCGTAATGAGATTGTTGCAAGACAATTCGTTTTTAGAATGAAAGAATTTGAACAAATGGAAATGCAATTTTTTGTTAAACCAGGTTCTCAAAAAAAATGGTACTCATATTGGAAAGAAAATCGACTAAAATGGCATCTCTCCCTTGGCTTAGATAAAAAATATTATAGGTTTCATGATCATCAAAAACTTGCTCACTATGCTGAAGAAGCTTGTGATATTGAATTTAAATTCCCCTTTGGATTTAAAGAACTAGAAGGGATACATTCTAGAACAAATTTTGATTTGAGTAATCATGAAAAGTTTTCTGGAAAAAAATTAAAATACTTTGACAATTTAACAAACGTAAGCTATGTGCCATATGTTGTTGAAACCTCTATAGGCCTTGACAGAATGTTTTTGGCGTTATTTTCCAGTTCACTGAAAGAGGAAATTCTACCTGATGGCTCCAGCAGAACTTTTTTAAAGTTACCTCCATCTCTTGCGCCAATTAAGATTGCTATTTTACCATTAATAAAAAAGGATGGTTTACCTGAAATTGCGAAGAAAATTTTTAATGACCTTAGGTTTGAATTTAATGTTGCCTATGATGAAAAAGATGCTATCGGAAAACGCTACAGAAGACAAGATGCTTTAGGCACTCCATTTTGCGTAACTATTGATCATCAAACTCTTGAAGATGGAACTTTAACTATAAGATATCGAGATGATATGAAGCAAAAAAGAATTAAAATTGATTCCATTAATTCTACAATTGCTAAAAGTTCAAACATTCTTAACCTTTTGAAAAATCTTTGATAATTTTTGGCCTAATATTAATATAAGCTTTTGGTTTAATTAAATTTAAAAAAAATCAAATTTGAAAATAATTTCCTATAACATAAATGGAATAAGAGCAGCGATAAAAAAGGACTTTATAGATTGGCTTAAGTTTGAGAGTCCAGATGTTTTATGTCTCCAGGAAATAAAAGCAATGGAAAATCAATTTGATGTAAAACTTTTTGATGAGTTAGGATATAAAAGTTTTTGGTATCCTGCCCAAAAAAAAGGTTATAGTGGAGTAGCTATTTTATCAAAAATTGCTGTAAAAAATGTCAAAATGGGAATCGGTAATGAATATTTTGATAATGAAGGGAGGGTATTACAAATAAATTTTGAAAAACTTTCGGTAATCAGTTTGTATTTGCCATCAGGCACTAATGTTTCTCGATTAGGATATAAATTTAATTTTATGGATCAATTTCAATTTTATATTGATAATTTGAAAGAAAAATATCCATATTTGGTAATAGGTGGTGATTATAATATTTGTCATAAAAGTTTTGATATCCATGATCCTGTTAGAAATAAAAACGTTTCAGGTTTTTTGCCTGAAGAACGTTTGTGGTTAGACAATTTCATTTCTAAAGGATTTATTGATTCATTCAGACATTTAAATCCTGAGCCAAATAAATACAGCTGGTGGAGTTATAGAGCAAATTCAAGGGTAAAAAATAAAGGTTGGCGAATCGACTACATAATGGTAAGTAAAAATTTAGAAAAAAAAATCTCTCAATCCTATATTTTAAATCAAGTTTATCATTCTGATCATTGCCCTGTTGGATTAGAACTAGACTTATAAAAAAAATTAAGATGCAATACAATTTGTTGCCAAATACTGAAATTAAAATAAGCAAAATTTGTCTTGGCACAATGACATATGGAAATCAGAACACTGAAAGAGAAGGTCATGAGCAAATGGATTATGCTTTTGAGAATGGAATTAATTTTTTTGATACGGCTGAATTATATCCCGTACCTGCTTCTGCAAAAACTCAGGGTGAAACGGAGAGAATAATTGGTACATGGTTTAAAAAAAAAGGAAATAGAGACAAAGTAATTTTAGGTTCAAAAGTTGCAGGTCCAGGTGATTATACAAAACATATTCGAAAAAATATGGGTTTTACGAAAAAGCATATTGATAAAGCTATAGAAAGTAGTTTAAAAAGATTGCAAACAGAATATATTGATCTATATCAGCTACATTGGCCGGAAAGAAGAACAAATACCTTTGGTATTCGTGGTTTTATTTATTCAGATTCAGATCCATGGAAAGAAAATTTTGAAGAAGTTCTTGATGCGTTAAATTATCATCTAAAACTAGGTAATATTAGACATATAGGGCTTTCAAATGAAAATCCCTGGGGAATAATGCGTTTCTTAAATTCATCTAAAAATTTAAAAACAAAAATAATTACAGTTCAAAATCCCTATTCACTTTTAAATAGACAATTTGAAGTTGGAAGTTCAGAAATATGTCATAGAGAAGAAATAAAACTCCTAGCTTATTCACCTCTTGGTTTTGGGGTTTTGACAGGGAAATATTTAAATAATAAGAAACCAAAAAATTCACGCTTAACGCTATTTCCAAACTTTAAAAGATACTCAAGTCCACAAAGTATTACTGCTACAGAAAGATATGCGTCATTGGCCTTAGATTATGGAATTTCAATTACACAAATGGCCTTATCATTTGTTAATGATAGGTCTTTTGTTTGTAGTAATATTATAGGAGCTACTAATATGGAGCAGCTGAAGGAAAATATAAGCTCCTTTAAAATAGTTCTATCAAAATCTATTTTAAATGAAATAGAAAGAATTCATAATGAAATTCCTGATCCAGCGCCATGATTTTCATTTAATCGTTTTACTTTCATTAATTTCAATCCCCGCATCAATATAAACAAATATATCTTTAGTAAAATCTTCATTTTCAATCTTCTTATCTTTCAAATGGCCTAATCTTACAATTATTAGATCTTCTTCAGGAACAACTATTACATACTGTCCTAAATGACCTCTCATCATAAAAGTATTATACCCATTATAATTTTTTAACCACCAACCGTAACCATAATGAGGAGAATCATTAAATCTAGGCTTTAATGATTTCAAAACAAAAAGTGAATCCAAAAGTTGAGTCTGATTCCATTTTCCAAAATCTTTATATAGTTTTCCAAATCGAGCAAAATCTCTTGCAGTTGACGCTAAACAGCAATAAGCCTTTTCCATATCAGCCGATTTACTATCGATCTGCCACAAAGCATCATTTTCAGCCCCCATAGGCTGCCAAAATTTTTCAGATAAATAATTACTTATTTTTTTACCTGTTGCTTTTTCAATTACCATTGCCAGTAATTGCGTTGCTCCACTTAAATAACTGTAAGATTCTCCAGGTTTTTTGTTAATAGGCTGATTCAAAATTAATTCATTTAAATCTTCTTCAACATATGACCTTGTTGTAATTGAAAAAGGTGAATAATAGGATTCATCCCACTTCAATCCTGAAGCCATACTTGAAAGATCTCCTACAGTTAAAAGATTAGCATAAGGGCCTGTTAACTCAGGTAAAAAATCAACTACCAGTTGATCTATATTTTTGATATAATCCTCTTGTATTGCTATTCCCATAAGGGCAGAAACAATACTTTTTGACATGGAAAAAGAATTGCTTTTTGTGTTTCTGTCATAGCCATCATAATATTTTTCATATAGAAGACTATCATTTTTAATAATCAAAAAGGCAACTGTTTTAGTTTTATTATGATAGTTTAAAAAGTCAGAATCATACTCAAATTTGTTATACATGGGATGCTTAACCCACGGTTGGGTGTTTTTAGATGTTTTAATTGAACGATTATCAAAAGATTCATAATCATTTAAAAATGCTGTCATATGGCCCTTAAAGTAAAATTTTGAAATTCCAGTTAAGAGATATTTATAATCTGAAATATACAATAGAGAAAAAAGTAAAAAAAGGATAAAAATGAAAGTAGAAAGAAATCTAAACATGTAACGAAATTAAAACAAATTTGAGTTTTATACTACCAATAAAAAAATTCATTTTAATCATTTCAGGGATTAAAGAATTATAAAAAATACTTATTAACGTTTTTTAATGCTTTTAATCTATATTATTGTTTTTTCAAATATTTTTATAAAATTTATAAATATGCCATTTTTTTATTTTTTTTTATATAAAATAGTATATTATTTGCTTTTTTTTAATTAAAAATTCAGTTTTATATTAATTTATTTTTAATAAAATTGATTTTTAATCATTATTTAGTTTTTATGTTTTTTCTATATTGCAACTTCAAGCCACCATTACTGATATAGAAATAGTGAAAATTCCTTCAATCACAGCAAAAATTTCTTTGAGAAATCAAATATTTGTTGCTATGATCTTTTTAGTTTTACTTGCCTGCTTATTAATACTGATAGCAACTTATTTTCAATATCAAAATGAATCAGAAGATTACAATCTTTTTAGGCTTAATAGAAAAGAAATTCAGCTTAGAAACCAAATATCATATCTTGTAAATACAAATAATTTAGAAAACAAATCTGATGATCATTGGATTAAATACAAAGATGATTTTACCGCAATAATGAAAATTCACAATGTGAATTTTTCAGTTTTTAATTTAAAAGGCGACGCGCTATTTAATTCATTTCTACCCTTAGAAATAATAGCTAATAATTACAAGTTGAGTGAAGTCGTTTTAACTAAAATTAATTCTAGCATCGAAAAGAGGGTGTTAATAGAAAATAATGATGAAGTTGGAAAATTTCAATCTTCCTATAGCCTATTATTCAACTCATATGGGGTTCCATATGGAGTTTTATTTTTTCCTTATTTCGAAGATGTCTCATTTTCAGAAAACGAACTAAATAAATTTTTGAACAGCCTTTACAAAATTTATCTTGCAATGCTTATAGTGGCTATTTTATTCGCTTATTTTATTTCTAAATATGTAACACGTCCACTTGAAGCAATTCGACTAAAAATTGATCAAACAGGCCTTCTCGAACAAAATGAAAAGATATATCTCAAAAATGCAACTAAGGAGGTCTTTAGTCTAATAAATTCTTATAATCAAATGGTTGACGAACTGGAAAAAAGTGCAAAAAAACTAGCTATACAAGAAAGAGAACAAGCTTGGCAAGAAATGGCGAAACAGGTCGCGCATGAAATTAAAAATCCTTTGACTCCAATGCGACTAACTGTTCAAAGCTTTGAGCAAAGATTTCTCAAAAATAAACCTTATTCTGAAGGAAAAATCAAGGAATTTTCTAAAATACTAATTGAACAAATTGATACCATGAAGGATGTAGCAAATGCCTTTTCTGATTTTGCGGCACTTCCTAAAGCAAAGTTAAAATCTCTAGATATTGTTGAAATCAGCAGAAGATCTCTTGAAATATTTGAACAAAGTGAAATCAACTTTACCTCATCTCATCCTGAAATTTTTGTTAACCTTGATAGAACTCAGTGGGTTAGGGTTATGACAAATCTAATTCAAAACGGTATTCAATCAGTCTCCGCTGAAAGTAAAGCCGAGTTAAAAGTTGAAATAAAAAAACTACCTAATGAAGTACAAATTAATTTCTCTGACAATGGGGTTGGAATCTCTAAATCAATTAAAGATAAAATTTTTGAACCTAAGTTTACAACTAAAACAAAGGGGATGGGTTTAGGATTAGGTATTGTTAAAAATATCATTAACTCTCATGGAGGTAAAATAAATTATTCTTCCAGTTCAAAAGGAACTAAATTTACAATAATTCTTAAAATTTAAATTTTGAAAAAAAATTATTTAGAAATAAAAATTCAAGATAAAATTGCCTGGATTAAAATAAATAGGGAAGAAAAGCTAAATGCATTAAACATTTCAATGCTTGAAGAAATTAGGAAAAGCCTAATAAATCTGAGAGATAATAAAAAAGTGTTTGTACTGGTTATTCTAGGTAGTGGTGAGAAAGCTTTTATTGCTGGGGCTGATATTAATGAATTTTCAAAATATGACAGAAATAAAGGTTTAGAGTTAGCAAAAAAAGGACAAGAAAATGTTTTAGATTTAATTGAAAATTTTCCAAAACCAATTATTGCTGGGGTAAATGGATATGCCCTTGGAGGAGGGCTAGAGCTCGCGATGGCTTGTCATATGAGAGTTGCTGTAAACACTGCTAGAATGGGTTTGCCTGAGGTTTCTCTTGGTTTAATACCAGGATATGGCGGAACACAAAGACTTACTAAACTTGTCGGAAAAACTAATGCTATGGAAATGATATTATCTGGAGAAATGATAGACTCTCAAAAGGCTATTAGCCTTAAGTTAGTAAATAAAGTAGTTGAAAGAGGAAATCTTATTAGCTCTATTACTGAATTAGCAAAGAAAATTATGAGAAATTCTCCAAACGCAATTGCAAAAGCAATTGAAGCTATTAACGCAGCTGAAAAAAATCTAAAAGGGTTTGAAGTTGAAAAAGAAAAATTTTCAGAATGTTTTGAATCCAAAGATTTTAAAGAAGGAGTTTCTGCCTTTTTAAATAAAAGGAAGCCAAGCTTTTAAAAATTTTAAAAAATGATTCAAATTCCTGAATGAATTATTTTTTCAACCTTATCAATTAACTTATTACCAGAAAAATCAGAAACTTTAAGAGGCTTATAAGTTTTAACAAGAACTTTTATCCCAAGAGGTATTGGGAAATATCTGTACTTAGCAAATTTCCATGAATTACTTATGCTTATTGGAACAACATAAGCCCTTTTTAAAATTTTAAATAAAGTCAAAAGTCCTCCTTTACGAAACTTTTTTGGCTTACCGTCTTTACTTCTAGTCCCTTCAGGAAAAATTATTACAGACCAGCACTTTTCATCAATTAAATGTGCAAAGTCCTCAATTTTTTTTATGGATCCTTCAGAATCATTTCGATCAATTAAAAGGTGTTTCCCGTTTCTTAAATTATATGAAATACTAGGAATTCCTTTACCTAGCTCAATTTTACTTATAAACTTAGGGTGATATTTTCTTAAATACCAAATTAGTGGAGGAACATCATAAGTGCTTTGGTGATTTGAAATGAAAATCAGAGGAACATTTTCTGGAAATTTAGATCCCTTATGAAAAACGGCAAAGCTGCCTAGTAAATTAATACACCTTAGCAAAAGATAATTTAAATAGTCAACTGATTTTTTCTGAGCCATATGACCCCCTATTTTGAGTGAAATAATTTGAACTAACTCAAAAAAAGTTAAAAGAAAACCAAAAAAGAGATAGTAAATAACGTTTACAGGATAGGCTAAAATTTTCTTCACAGAAAATTAAATTAAAATAATATTCAACTTATATTTTTTAGGCACAAAATTGGTTATAGGCACCTATAAGGTTTTGAGATATTAAATCCGCTGGTCTCCCTTCAATATGGTGCCTCTCTACCATATGAATTAATTCACCATCTTTAAAAAGAGCTATACTTGGAGATGATGGAGGGAAAGGCATCATTTTTGAACGAGCAGCATCAGTTGCTTCTTTATCAACACCAGCAAAAACAGTAACTAATTGATCAGGAGTTTTTTCGTTGGAAAGAGATTTTATCACACCAGGTCTTGCATTAGCAGCGGCACAACCACAGATAGAATTTACTACAACCAAAGTAGTGCCTTCCTTAGAAAGAATATCATCAACATCTTGCGGCGATAACAGTTCTTTAAAACCCTTTAAAGTAAGTTCTTCTCTCATTGGTTTAACAATTTCTTCTGGATACATAATTATTTTTTTTAAAGCAAATATACGAAAGTCTAAGTTTATTTTATTTCCGCCATTTGTATCTTTATATTTATTTTTTATCAACGATGAAGTGGATGGCGGCACTTATAGGCTTTATTTATTTCAGAATTCCAGGAGCTTTCATTGGATTTCTCATAGGCAGAGTTATTGAATCTTTGATAAAAAATTCACCAATAAAATTTTACTCAAATATTTCAAACAAAGAAGTATTTGAATTAAACCTTCTGTCTCTTTCCGCTATTTTGATCAAAGCTGATGGTAAAGTGGAAGAAAAAGAATTAGCTTATGTTAGAAGTTTTTATTTATCACAATACGGCAAAGAGAAAACTAACTATATTTTCAAAAAATTTAATACTGAAGTCAAAAATAAGTCTCAAGACACATACTCACTTACAAACTTTTTCAAAACTTATTCCAGATATGAAACTAGACTTCAAATCCTTCATTTTTTATTTGGGATTGCAAATTCAGATGGGAATATTTCAAATTCTGAACTTTTAAAACTTAAAGAGATTGGGAGCAATCTAGGAATAAATCTTCTTGATTTAGAGAGTATAAAAGCTATGTTTATAAAAGACACTGACAATGCATACAAAATTTTAGAAATTAGACCTGAAGCTTCTGTAAATGAAATTAAACAGGCATATAGAAAAATGGCTAAGAAATATCACCCTGATAAAATACAAAGTGATGATCCCGCGATGATTAAAGGAGCAGAAGAAAAGTTTAGGGAAGTTAGAAAAGCATATGAATCATTAATTGCAATGAAAAAAAATCAAAATTAGATTAAATGGACCTCTATTGGCTATATATTAAATTGGGATATGAACATGTGATGGATATAAATGGACTTGATCACTTTTACTTTCTAATTGCACTTGCTATACCCTTTCAATATCGGGATTGGAAAAAATTGCTTTTATGGGTTAGTCTATTCACCCTTGGGCATTCTCTTGCCCTCTTTTTTTCTTATTTTGAATGGATAAAAATATCCTCTGATATAATAGAGTTTTTAATCCCTGTCACAATTTCTCTAACATGTCTCTCTGTTTTAATCAATAAGAATCACAAGTCCTCATTAAAATTTTTAGTAAATCTTATCACACTTTTTTTTGGCATCATTCACGGATTTGGATTTGGATTCTATTTTTTGCAAATCATATCAAAAGAAGATGCAATTGTAGCGCTTTTAAATTTTGCCATTGGTATTGAAATTGCACAATTATTGACCGTACTAATAATAATAATGCTAAATTATTTCATTGTGAATTTTTTAAAATTCAACTCCAGAAAATGGGAAATAATTATCTCTGGAATAATTCTCTTTCAAGCTTTGAGAATGTCTTTTGATAATTTCCCTTTTTAAATATGAATTCAAACATAATATCCTATTATTTAAATAATGTATATTAGTTAAATGCTAGATAAAAAACAAAAAAGAT
>JAQWON010000055.1 GCA_029245825.1 Flavobacteriaceae bacterium | reverse complement strand
CTGGAACTGAAAAAAGTTATTCTTCATTTATGAGTAAAGTAACTGTTGAAGATGAGTCATCTTTTGATTATGACATTTATATGAACAATATTTTAAATCATGAAGGATATCGATTTTTTCAAGCTTCATTTGATCCAGACGAAAAGGGAACGGTTTTATCTGTAAACAATGATTTTTGGGGAACATTTATAACTTATGCAGGATATATTTTTTTATATGTTAGTATGTTGGGTATCTTCTTTTATGGGAAAACACGGTTTAAAAATTTGTCAAACAGTTTAAAGAAATTAAATTCAAAAGGAATGCCATTAACTGTATTTTTTTTTTTTATTTTCAGCATTAACCTTAACGCCCAAGATCGAACTTTTTCTTTAGGATCAAATTTTAATTATGATTCTTTAATTCAAGTTAATAAGGTTTCTAAATCTCATGCTTCAAAATTTGGTCGGATTTTAATTCAAGATCTTGGAGGGCGAATGAAACCGGTAAACACATTTTCATCTGAACTTATTAGAAAAGTAAGTAAAAGAGAAAATTACAAAGATCTAAATTCAGATCAAATGTTAATCTCAATTATTCAGACTCCAGTATTTTGGTATAATGTGCCAATAATTTTTTTAAAAAGAGGGAATGATAGTATAAGAAAAATTATAGGTTTAGAAGATAAAGAAAAGTATGCTTCGTTTGTTTCTTTTTTTGATAAAAATGGTAATTATAAAATAGCCAGTCAATTAGAGGAGGCTTATAGATCATCTGTCCCTAATCAATTCCAAAAAGATTTTATTGAAGTTGATAGAAAGGTAAATTTATTATACTCAGCTCTTGAGGGGAAAATATTAAGATTTTTCCCAGTTCCTGATAATTTAAATAATAAGTGGGTCTCTTATCAGGAATTAAAAGATTTTAATTTTAAGGGAAGAGACTCTCTATATGCATATAATATTCTACCACTTTATTTTAATTCACTCAGAATAGCTAAGGAAGATGGTAATTATGAACAGCCTGAGGATCTTTTAAATAGTTTGATTGGTTTTCAGAGAAAATATGGTGAAAAGATAATTCCATCTAGTCAAAAAATTGATGCAGAAATTTTATACAACAAGGTTAATATTTTTGAAAGACTTTTTAAGTGCTATTTGTATGCATCATTAATATTTTTTGTTTTGGTATTAGTTCAAATCTTTAAAGAAGCTAAATTTCTCAATCTCGTTATAAAAATTCTAAAAATTTCAACATTGATTTTATTTATATCTCACACTTTAGGTCTGATTTTTAGGGGTTACATTTCAGGGCATGCTCCCTGGAGTGATGCTTATGAATCCATGATCTATGTATCATGGGCTACACTGTTTTTTGGATTGATTTTTGGTAGGCGATCTGATCTTACTATTGCTTCTACTACATTTGTTTCATCCATGATTTTGATGATTGCCCATTGGAATTGGTTAGATCCTGCTATTGCTAATCTACAACCTGTTTTAGACAGTTACTGGTTAATGATTCACGTTGCCATAATTGTAGCCAGTTACGGACCTTTTGCTTTGGGAATGATCATAGGTTCAGTTTGTTTATTGCTTATGATTTTATTGAATAATGAAAACAGAGATAAACTTAAGAATAAGATTAGAGAGTTAACTATAATTAATGAAATGTCTTTGACTGTTGGTCTAATAATGCTTACAATAGGAAACTTTTTGGGAGCTATGTGGGCAAATGAGAGTTGGGGTAGATACTGGGGGTGGGACCCAAAAGAGACATGGGCTTTAATCAGTATTATGGTATATGCTTTTGTAATTCATATTCGTTTAATACCTGGTTTTAGAACTTCTTGGCTCTTCAATTTTTTAAGTGTTATTGCATTTTCAAGTATTCTGATGACATATTTTGGAGTGAACTTTTATTTGGTTGGACTTCATTCATATGCCAGTGGAGATAAGGTTATAACTCCCAATTTTATTTATTATTCTTTATTGGTGGTTTTTATTTTAGGATTTTTATCTTATTTCCGCTCAAAGAAATTTTTATAAATAATCAATTTCTTTGATTAAATTATGACAATAACTGTAGTGAGTTTTTAGTAGATCATCATTATTTTTTTTCAAATTTTTAAAATAACGTTCTATCTCACCAATCTTTTTGTATAAATAACCTTGTATTTCAGGATTCAATTTTTGATCTTTTGATAATTCAATAATTCTTATCACATAATTCTTTTGAAGATTTCTTTCATAAAGGTCAGGATTAGATTTATTTGATATTAAGTCTCTCTGAAGAGTATTGATTAAACTATAAAGTCCAATTGGATTGCCTTCAAGCGTAGATTCAACAGAAAGTATACGATTTAAAGATGTTGTGCTTAAAATCCTGTAGAGAGCAGATTTTTGAAGATTTGTAATTTTCTCTAAAGTACCTTTTGATTCAATTTTTGAAATTAATTTTTTAGGCATTAGCCAATATTGGGTTTTCCATAAATTTCTATCAAGGGAATTTAATGCTCTAAGCTGCTTATCCTTGGATACATTTATATATGGAATAGAATTTTGTCCCTTGTTCATTCGAGTTTCATGAACACCTCCTATAATATTTATTACATGATATATATATCTTCTATAAACACTAATAAATTCTCCGTAAAGTTCTTTTAAATCATCATATGAAGCTCCACTTGGAGTTGTCCAGTCATCTAGGTTATTGATTACAATTTTTAGATTTTTGATGCCATAATCAGTAGCCTTGACAGGATCATCACCAATATTTTCAGTTTGTGAATTGGGATCATCCCAAAATCCACCAAACATATACATTGGGTCCAAACTCTTTTTATCAACAAATTCCTTTAAAATTGTTTTTTCAGTTTCAGAAGTTTCTCCTGGAAAATATCTATATCCCCACTCAATGGAGTAATCATCATATGGCCCCAGTTGTCTTACAAATCTTATGTTCTTATCACCTGGTTGGGCAACATAATTATATCTTGCATAATCCATAATTGTTGTTGCAATTCCCATTTTTTGTGTGAAATTACCTGATCTTAATGAATCAACTGTATATGCTGAACTTGCCTTCATGTTATGAGGAAGACCCAGAGCGTGACCAATTTCATGAGAAATAACACGTCGCATCATTTCTCCTATTTCCTCTTCAGGTGTATTTAAAGTTCTAGCTTTTGGATTAGCAGCGCCAGTTTCTATTAAAAATCTATTGCGATAAGATCTTAAGTGGTTGTGATACCAGATTATATCACTCTCAATAATTTCTCCAGTTCGTGGATCTGATACACTCGGGCCGACAGCGTTTCTTGTAGTAGACGCAACATATCTTACCGTTGAATACCTTATATCTTCTGGGCTAAAATCAGGATCCTCCTCTTTCGAGGGAGGGTCTTTAGCAATGATAACATTTTTAAAACCAGCTTTTTCAAAGGTACTATTCCAATCTTCAATTCCTTTTTTAAAATAAGGTCTCCATTTAATTGGTGTTGCGGGATCTAAATAATAAACTATTTGTTTTTTTGGCTCAGTAAGCTCACCATTCTTATAGGCTTGAATATCTTTTGGCTCTAACCTCCATTTTCTTATTAATTCAATTTGATCTGATTTAAGAGCCTTTGATGAGTAGTCATATTTTTTTAATGTAAACCAACCAACTCTATTATCAGCATAGCGGACAGCCATTCTATTTTCTGGTAAAGCAATTATCGAATGGTTGATTTGAAAGCTAAATGTTTTTGTTTTATTATTCCATGGTAACTTATCTGCACCGAAGGTTAATGTGTGTAAAACTTCCGTATTTCTTGGAAAGCTTCTAACGTTATTTATTTGACTTCTTTTTTTGTCAACACTTTTGATTTTATATTTATCTCTTTGGTTTTTAGTTATGATATTAAAACCAGGAGAGTCAGCCATAAAATAATTAGTTACATCAATTAGGAATCTATTTTTTTCAGAGTTTTTTATTTCAAATGAGGCCAAAATAGGAGAAAAATTATTTTCAATAACACTTAAACTAATTGGATCCTTTTCAGAATAGATGTTCGTGTATGAAATTTGTTTTATCATAATCTTTTTTCCTTCTTTACTAAAATGAATTAGATTTTCAGCTGTTTTTGATCCAGCATTTATATAAGCTGAAAACCCTGAAGGTAACTGAGCGTATCTGGTAACCATTAGTAAATCTTTTGAAAGAATTGAGTCTTGAATTTCAAAAAAAACTTTTTCTTTCTCTTTTGAAAAATAAGTAGTTATTAGGCCACTTGTTTTTTTCATATTAACTGTAATTGAATCAATTTTCTTTGATTTTGATGATGTTTTTTTCTTGTTTTGAGAATATCCGCTAAAGGAAATAATCAAAAAAAGTGCGGTAAAAATTATCCTGTGAGTTTTCATAACAATAAATCTTATCTTTAAATAGTCTAAAAAAATAGTAATAAATTATTAAATTGTATTTGTTAGGGTCCTAAAAATTAAATTTAAAAACCTGTAGTCATGAAAAAAATACTTTTATTATCAATCATATTTTTCTTATCTGAATCTTTTGATCTGTATTCCCAGAGAAGGTCAAATGTCAAAAATCAAAAATCAAATGAGAATATTTCTCTGAGCGCATTTAAGTTTAGAAATGTTGGTCCTTCATTTCTTTCTGGCCGAATTGCTGATATTTCAATTGACCCAAACAATAGTAGTGTTTGGTATGTTGCTGTTGGTTCAGGAGGTGTTTGGAAAACAAAAAATTCAGGAACTACATGGACCCCCATTTTTGATAATCAACCTTCCTATTCAATTGGATGTATAACAATTGATCCAAATAGCACAAATACAATTTGGGTTGGAACAGGAGAAAATGTTGGTGGACGTCATGTTGGTTATGGCGATGGTATTTATAGAAGTATGGATGGTGGAAAAACATGGAAGAATTTCGGTTTAAAAGAAACTGAACATATCTCCAAGATAATTGTACATCCAGAAAATTCAGACATTATATTAGTTGCTGCTCAAGGTCCGCTTTGGAGAAAAGGAGAACAAAGAGGTTTATATTATTCTGATAACGGAGGGAAAAACTGGAAAAAGGTTTTAGGGGATTCTGAATGGACTGGAGTTACAGATATTGTCGTTAACCATTCAAATCCGCAAATAATGTATGCTGCTACCTGGGATCGTCACAGAACTGTAGCTGCTTATATGGGAGGTGGACCAGGAACTGCTATTTTTAAATCAATTGATGGAGGTAAAAATTGGGAAAAGCTTTCTACTGGTTTACCTAAATCTAATATGGGCAAGATAGGTCTTGCGATTTCTCCACAGAGACCAAATGTAGTTTATGCAGCGATTGAATTAGATAGAACTACTGGAGGATTATATCGTTCTGATGATGCTGGGAATTCTTGGACCAAAATGTCCGATGAGGTTTCTGGAGGTACGGGTCCACACTATTATCAAGAATTATATGCAAGTCCTCACAGTTTTGATAGAATTTATCTAATGAATGTAAGAGTTCGTGTTTCTGAGGATGGAGGAAAAACCTTTAGAACCATGAAAGAAAGACAAAAACATT
>JAQWON010000027.1 GCA_029245825.1 Flavobacteriaceae bacterium | reverse complement strand
AATAAAATTGAAATTATAAATGGTTTATCAGATGGTGACATAATAATAGATGAAGGAGGAGAAAGAATTCAGGATGGTCAAAAAGTTAAGCTATCTAAGATCAATTCATAATACAAACTATTAAATGAAAAATAAGGAATTTTTTTTATCAAGTTGGGCTATTGACCACAACAAAATTATCTATGTAATCATTTCCATGTTTTTTATTCTTGGCATTCTATCATATAGAACAATGCCAAGAGAAGATTTTCCTGAAATTAATGATACTCGTGTTTTTGTTACTGCTGTTTTCCCTGGAAATACAGCGGAAGATATTGAACGTTTAATTGTTGATCCGCTTGAAGAGGTTTTAAAAGGTGTTTCAAACATGGTAAACTTAACTTCCACCTCAGAAGAAGACTTCGCTGCAATAACTATTGAGTTTGATGAAAACATAACAATAGATTTGGCAAAACAAAAAACCAAAGATCTAGTTGATGGTGTAGTTTCAGGACCAGATTGGCCTACTTTTAATAACGCTAAGGTTGAACCGACAATTTTTGAGTTTGACTTTTCTGAATTGATCCCCATGCTCAACATAAGTTTGATTGGAGATTATCCAGTAGAAAAATTAAAAGAATATGCGGAATTTCTTGAAGAAAAAATTGAAAGATTACCACAAATTAAAGCTGTAGATATAAGAGGAATTCAAGATTTTGAAATTGAAGTAGCGGTTGATATCTATAAAATGACTGCCTCAAAAATTAGTTTAAATAACGTAATAAACTCTATCCGAGATGGAAACAGCACCATTTCATCAGGAAGTATTATAAGAGATGGGAAGAGAAGAAATGTTCGTCTAGTAGGTGAAATCCAAAGTCCCAATGAGCTCAAAGATTTTGTCGTCAAAAGTGAAAAAGGAGCTGTTTATCTGAGTGAAATTGCTGAAATTTCTTTTAAAGAAAAAGACCCCACTTCTTTTGCGAGATCTTTTGGAAATAAAGTTGTTTTATTAGATGTAAAAAAAAGAGGTGGTAAAAATTTAATTGATGCATCTAATCAGATTAGATTAATTATAAATGACCTAGAAAAAAGTTACTTCCCAGAAAATTTAAATATTAGTGTATCAAATGATCAATCAAGTAGAACTTCAAACCTTATAAATGACTTTGTGAATAATATCATTTTTGGAGTCATTTTAGTAATTACCGTTTTAATGTTTTTCTTAGGTTTTAGAAATTCTCTTTTTGTTGGCTTTGCAATTCCTATGTCAATGTTTATGTCTTTTGCGATAATTTCAATGCTTGGATATACAATGAATAGAATGATCCTTTTTGGACTTATAATGGGTTTAGGGATGCTTGTAGATAATGGAATAGTAGTGGTTGAAAATGTCTATCGGTTAATGGAAAAAGAAGGGATGTCAAGAATTCAAGCTGCTAAAGCTGGAATAGGAGAGATTGCCTATCCAATAATTTTTTCAACAGCAACAACAATTGCAGCATTTGTCCCTTTGGGCTCTTGGCCTGGAGTAATTGGAGAATTTATGATTTTTTTCCCGATAACTCTGTCAATTGTTTTAGGCTCATCTTTAATAGTAGCATTATTATTTAATTCAATGTTAGTTTCAGAATTTATGGAAATATCTGATACTGAAATGAGTAAAAAAAGTTTGTATAGGTTGTCTTTTATACTAGGTGGAATGGGGATAATCTTAATTTTTAATAAAGGAGAAATAAGAGGAATCGGAACACTTATGATATTGATTACCATTTCTTTTTGGGCTTACAAGTACTTCATTCGAAAACTAGCATTGAAATTTCAAAATACAGTTTTGGTTTGGCTAGAAAATAAATATCGATTGTTCCTCTCATTTGCCCTCTCTGGACAGAATCCTTATAAGTTTTTATCAGGAACCTTTTTATTATTATTAACTTCTTTCCTATTAATGGGTATTTTTCCTCCAAAGGTTGAATTTTTTCCTAGCGCTGAGCCAAATCAGATAATAACTTACATAGAATATCCCGAAGGAACCAGTATCCATAAAACAAATAAAATAACTAAAAAAATTGAAAATGAAATATATTCTTTAATTAATTCTGAAAAATATAAAGTTGGAAATTTCAATTTTATGGTTGAAGATGGAGTAGCGCAGGTTGGTGAAGGAGCTGGCAATGCTGAATCCGATAGTGGACCTTCAAATGAAATGCCTCATAAGGCAAAAGTAGTTTTATCGATGCGGGAATTTAAATTCAGGGAAGGAATCTCAAGCGAAAAATTAAGAAGTGAAATTCAACGAAAATTAAAAGATAAATATCCTGGTTTATCAATTTCAGTTGAAAAAGATCAAACGGGACCTCCATCTGGATATCCAATTAATATTGAAATTACTGGAAGAGACTATAATCAACTTATTAGTACTGCTGAGTCAATGAAAAGTTTTATAGATAAAGAAAATATTACTGGTATTGAAGAACTAAAGATTGATGTTAACAAAAATAAACCTGGTTTAAAAATTAATATTGAAAGAAAAAAAGCAGGAGAACTCGGAGTTTCTAGCTCTATGATTGGCCGTCAATTAAGAACTTCTATTTTTGGTGGAAAAGCAGGTATATATAAAAATCAAGGTGAAGACTATGACATAAATGTGCGCTTTCAGGAAAAATATCGATATGATAATAACGCTTTATTTAATCAAAATGTAACATTTAGAGATCAGGCAACTGGAAAAATAAAAGAAGTCCCCATTGCATCAATGGTTTCTCTAAAAAATACTTCTTCTTTTAGCTCAATAAAACATCGTAATCTTTCTCGAGTTGTAACCCTTTACTCTTCTGTTTTAGCTGGCTTTAATGCTAATGAAGTAGTTGAAAAAACTAAAGCAAAACTTTATAATTTTAGTATCCCAAAAGGAGTAAATTTTAAATTCACTGGCGAAATGGAAAAACAAGAGGAAAACATGTCTTTTTTGTCAAGTGCCCTGCTTGCAGCAATTGGCTTAATAATGTTATTACTAGTCTTCCAGTTTAATTCAATATCAAAGCCAATAATTGTTTTAATTTCAATCTTTTTGAGTTTTACAGGGGTTTTGATGGGGTTGATAATATTCGATATGACTTTTATTATAATGATGACAATGATGGGGATTATTGCACTTTCAGGAATAGTAGTTAACAATGGTGTTGTTTTATTAGATTACATAGAGATTTTAATTGATCGAAGAAAAAATTCTTTGAAAGTCCCTCAAAATATAATGCTCCCATTAAATGAAGCCAAAGAAGAGATAATAAATGGAGGTGCAGCAAGATTGAGACCAGTAATTTTAACCGCAATTACTACTATTTTAGGATTAATTCCGTTATCAATTGGATTAAACGTTGACTTTTTTTCTCTACTATCTGATTGGAATCCAAGGATTTATCTTGGTGGAGATAATGTTGCTTTTTGGGGGCCATTGGCAAAAACCGTAATTTTTGGATTATCTTTTGCTACATTTCTTACGCTAATTATAGTGCCTTCAATTTTCTTAATATCATATAAATTAAAATTAAAAATTAAAAAAGCATTCTAAATATTACTTTTATATAATAGAAAAAAGGTGTTCTTATTACCTTTGTAATTAATCTGGAAAAAATGTTAAGATCGCATAAATGTGGTGAGCTAACAAAAACTCATTTAAATAAAGAAGTAACTCTCTGTGGTTGGGTTCAAAAAATAAGAAATAAAGGATTTATTGTTTGGATAGATTTAAGGGACAGGTATGGTATTACCCAACTTGTTTTTGATGAGCAAAGAACTCCTAAAGATGTTTTTCAAAAATCCCTTCTTTTAGGAAGAGAATTTGTAATCCAGATAAAAGGAAAAGTTTTAGAAAGAGAATCTAAAAATCCCAATCTCTTCACAGGTGAAATTGAAATCCTAGTTCAGAAATTAAATATTTTAAACGAATCTGTAATTCCTCCTTTTACAATTGAAACTAAAACCGATGGTGGGGAGGAACTTAGGATGAAATATAGGTATCTTGATATTAGAAGAAATCCTGTACGTGAAAATCTAATTTTCAGACACAAGGTTACTATGGAGATCAGAAATTTTTTATCTAATGCTAATTTCATAGATATAGAAACACCTTGTCTTATAAAATCTACTCCAGAGGGAGCAAGAGATTTTGTTGTGCCATCTAGAATTAATCCTGGTGAATTTTATGCTTTACCACAATCCCCGCAAACTTTTAAACAACTATTAGTCATAGGTGGAATTGACAAATACTTTCAAATTGTTAAATGCTTTAGAGACGAAGATCTTAGAGCTGACAGGCAACCTGAATTCACTCAAATTGATTGCGAAATGGCATTTATTCAGCAAGATGATATTCTTGTCCAGTTTGAAGAGATGATGAAATATTTATTAAAAAAAATAAAAGATGTTGAAATTAAATCTTTCCCAAAATTGACGTATTCTGAATCTATAAGTCGGTTTGGATCAGATAAGCCTGATATTCGCTTTGGAATGGAACTCAGTTATTTAGATCAAGTATTAAGAAATAAAGGTTTTGATGTTTTTGATAAAAGTGAATCAATTATTGGAATTTCAATACCAGAAGCTTCTTCATACACTAGAAAAGAAATTGATTCATTAATTGAATGGGTTAAAAAACCCCAAATAGGCTCAAAAGGATTGATTTGGATAAAATATTTAAATGATGGAAGTTTTAAGTCTTC
>JAQWON010000019.1 GCA_029245825.1 Flavobacteriaceae bacterium | reverse complement strand
TGATATCTCCTTTGTCAAAAAGGTCAGTTGATTCTGCTGTATCATATACTTTTTGAATAATTTCTTCTGGTAATTTTATTTTTATGATATTTTTAGAACAATCAATTACAAAATGTGGCATAAATTATTTTATTTCAAGTGTTTGTTTTAATGTTGGGTAACTGGTTTTATAAAAGTAGTGTTTCTAAAAATAACCTGCGGGTAATAATATTGTTCGATATTTCAAAAGGAAACTCTACTAAAACAATAAAACGGTTATACTATTATAGTGTAGCCGTTTTTTTATGAATACACACTTAATGTAAATAAAACCTTACATTTATTTATTTTTTCTTATATTTGTAAAATAAACATTACAAAATAATATTATGAAAGATCAAAAAAAACAAAAGAAAATTATGCTGGCATGGACATTAGCATGGGTAGTAAGTTTAGGTATTTTAACAGGTGCAGAAAACTCACTTTGGGATAATAAAATATACACTATAATAGGATTAATAATAAATTTTGCTGTTGGAGTAGGTATGATAATCGCTAATAAAAATTTATTTAAGACTTATGACGAATTACAAAAGAGAATTCAATTTGAAGCAATGGCCATTACATTGGGTTTAGCAGTAATAGTTGGTCTAACATATGAAGTCTCTTTTGATTTTGGAATTATTGGGAAGGAACCTGAATTCGAATATCTAATGATGTTTATTTCACTTTCATACATTATTGCCAATATCGTTAATTCAAGAAGATTTCGATGAAAAATAAACTAAGGGAATTAAGAAAAAATCAAAAATTGACACAGGAAGAATTAGCCAACTTAATTGGTATTTCACGTCAAGCGATAAACGCGATTGAAAAGGAAAAATTTGATCCAAGTTTACCCACAGCATTTAAGATGTCAAAGCTGTTTAAGATATCTATAGAGGAACTATTCTTTTTTGAAGGATCTAAATAATTAATTGAATTGATTTATTAACTTCCAAGAAGTCTACTGGGGTAAAACTAATGTTCGATATTTCAATAGAGTTATCTACTAAAACAATAAAACGGTTATACTATTATAGTGTAATCGTTTTTTTATTTTTGAATATGGAAATAAAATCTTGGAAAGAAAAGTTTGTCAAAATAAATGAATTTTCCATAGTCATAGTTTTATTTTTTCAGTTTTCATTTTCCCAAAATGAAATTGATAAAGGCTTTTTATATCTAGATAGATTTATCCCCAATATCGTTTTTGATTTACGTTATGCTACAGTGGATAATTTTACAGGTAAAATCGTTGAAGGATATGAAAACGTAAGACCTGTATCAACTATCGAAATGGGAAAGGCCTTAGAAAAAGTTCAATTTTATCTTGAAGAAAGGGGCCTTGGTTTAAAAATATTTGACGTATATCGACCACAAAAGGCTGTTAATTATTTTTTTAAATGGAGTAAAGTAAGAGCTGATACTTTAATGAAGTCGAAATATTATCCAAATGAAAAAAAAGAAAATCTTTTTAAAAATGGCTATATATCAAAACTATCAGGACACAGCAGAGGTAGCTCAGTTGATTTAACAATTATTTATTTGCTAGGTGAAAAAGCTGGTGAAGAAATAGACATGGGAAGTAGCTGGGATTATTTTGGAGAAAAATCTTCTATTTCCACAACAAAAATTAATCTGATTCAACAAAAAAACAGATTAATTCTTAAAAACCTTATGGAGATGTTTGGATTTATACCCTATAAAAAAGAATGGTGGCATTTTACCCTAAAAGATGAGCCTTTCCCAAATAAATACTTTGACTTTTCTACAAATTAAGAGATTTGAAATTACCAGGATCGATACCCCATAAGATTGGTAAAATATAAAATACCATAAGCGCTACAAAAATTATTGAAAAAAGGTTCATTAATATTCCTGCCTTTACCATGTCAGGAATTCGTAAATACCCCGACCCAAAAACAACTGCGTTTGGAGGAGTGGCAGCAGGTAACATAAATGCGCATGAGGCAGCTACTGTAGCACCAGTCATAATTATAAATGGATGGACTTCTAATAATACTGCTATTGAAGCTAAAACAGGAAGAAGCATTGCAGTAGTCGCAAGATTAGATGTTATTTCCGTTAGAAAATTGACAGCTGCAATCAAAAATATAAGTATTATGAATAAGTTTAATCCTTTTAAAGCAATCATTTGTTCTGCTAACCATATTGCTAAACCACTTATTTCAAATGCCTTAGCCAAAGCCATACCTCCTCCAAAAAGTAGTATTACTCCCCAAGGCATTTTAACAGCCTCATTCCAATTGATCAATTTCCTGTCTTTTGATCTTGTGCTTATTAAAAACAAAATTATACCGAAAAAAATTGCGATTATGGTATCATCAATTCCAGGTATAAACTTCTGGATAAAAAAGGATCTTGTTATCCAACAAAAAGCTGTTAAAGCAAAAATTAGTCCTACCATTTTTTCCTCATAAGAAATAGGCCCTAATTCTTGTTTTAATTTTAGGATTTCTTCTCTACCCCCTGGAAACTCAGTATTTTTAAATGAAAACGCAAAATTTGTTAAATATTTCCAACAAATAAATAATAAAAATAAAGAGACAGGAAGACCAAAAATCATCCAATTAAAAAAGGTGATTTCATAATTATAGGTTTCTAAAACAACACCAGCAAAAACTATATTTGGTGGGGTTCCAACTAGAGTAGCTACTCCCCCTATAGACGCAGAATAAGCTATTGATAACATTAAAGCTTTACCAAAAGAATTATCCTGATCTTTATTGCTTAACCTAGTATTAAATTCATTTATAACTGCCAACCCAATTGGAAGCATCATTACGGAGGTAGCAGTATTAGAAATCCACATAGACAAAAATGCTGTAGCTAACATAAATCCCAGAATAATACGTTTAATATTGGATCCTACTAGGTAAATTATATTTAGTGCTATTCTTTTGTGTAGATTCCATTTTTCAATTGCTATTGCAATAATAAAACCTCCCATATAAAGAAATATGTATTTATGACCAAAAGAAGCAGTAGTTGAAGAAAGTTCCATTGCTCCGGATAAGGGAAATAAAATAATTGGAAGTAAAGATGTAACAGCAATTGGAATAACTTCTGTGATCCACCAAATTGAAACCCATGCAGTTGATGCTAAAACAGCATTGGCTTGGGGATTTAATCCCTCTGGATGAAAAAAAAACAGAATTAGAACAAATGATAATGGTCCCAAAAAAAGACCTATGTTTTTAGTTTTGAGCATTAATTAAATAAGTAAAAAACAAGATTTGATTTATTCCCTAAAATACAAATATTTTTTTTTTAGTTTTACTCGAAATTAATTAATAATTAAATACCTTTCAATTGAATTTAAATGGAACAAATTGAGACCCTAATTATTGGAAGTGGTCCGGCTGGATATACTGCCGCCATATATGCAGCAAGAGCTGACTTAAAACCAGTTTTATATACAGGTCTTGAGCCAGGAGGTCAGCTCACTACTACAACAGAAGTAGAAAATTTTCCCGGCTACCCAGATGGAGTTGATGGGCCTTCGATGATGTTAGAGTTACAAAAACAAGCCGAGAGATTTGGTACAGATGTTAGAATAGGTCATGTAACAAATGTTTTGTTTTCAAAAGAAAAAGGAGGTAAACATAAAATTACCTGTGAGAATGGAAAAAAAATTGAGGCAAAGACAATTATTATAAGCACTGGTGCTTCAGCAAAATATCTCGGAATACCAAGTGAAAAAAGACTTATTGGAGGGGGTGTTTCAGCATGTGCTGTTTGTGATGGTTTTTTCTATAAGGATCAAGAAGTAGTAGTTGTTGGCGGAGGTGATACTGCAGCAGAGGAAGCTACATATTTATCAAAAATATGTAAAAATGTTATAATCCTTGTAAGAAGAGATGTTATGAGGGCTTCTATGGCTATGCAGCATAGAGTTAATAAAGCTTCAAATATAAAAGTTCTTTATAACACTGAAGTTGATGAGGTTCTTGGAGAAAAAATTGTTGATGGAGTTAGAATAAGAAATAATAAAACTGGTGAGAAAAAAGAAATTAAAATATCTGGACTTTTTATTGCTATAGGTCATTCACCAAACACTCAAATTTTTAATGGTCAACTTGAAATGGATAAGGATGGTTATCTTATAACCAAAAGTAAATCTACAAAAACTAACGTGCCAGGTGTTTTTGCATCAGGTGATGTACAAGACAGGGAGTATAGACAAGCAGTTACAGCAGCTGGCACAGGTTGTATGGCTGCACTAGATGCTGAAAGATATCTTCAAAGCTTAGATGATGATAATTAAAAAAGTGGTTAGTTATTCCACATGTCTTGTTCAAAATCTCTAATAACAGATTTTATACGCTCTGATTCTAAAAGCATTCTCAAAGCATCATCGGATATGTAATCTTTAATTTCACGATCTTGATAAACATTTTCTTCTTTAAAGATTAAAGAATTAAAACGTCTTGAGTTTAGCATATGATCATAGGTGATAGGTTGAGAAGAATTTTTAGAGTTAAAGACTTTGTTTTTATTAAGTGACTCTCTAGCATCGGGAAACCATACCCAAAAAAGAGGAACAGCATCATCACCACAACATGTGGGATTAGATTCAAATTCTCTTATTCTTCTAGGATTAACAGCTACTGGACTTAATCCAAGTAATCTATATTTTAATTCCCCTAATCTTTTATCAAAATACCATGTCCCTTTGATTAAATATTGTCTAATATATTTAGGGGTCACTGGATACTTAAAAATAAATTCATCAAGCCAGACTCCTGTAGAGTTAAATTCCTCGATAGCAATATCAGTAGTATCTATGTATATAAGACTCTCTGCTATCTCATCAGGTGTCAATTTTTCTCTAAAGTATGGTCCAGCATAGACTTCCTTAATATTCTTCTTTTCAATGTTCATTTTAAGAACATGAAAAAGTGATCTTCTATCTGGAGCTAGTGAAGTTGTATCAATAGGATAGTAGAATGGAAAATTAATTCTTTCATCTAAATCAATAACCTCCCATATGGTTTTTGACCATATTACGTCCCTATCATCAACATACCCATATTCTAGTGGATCTCTATTATTTGCCTTTTTTTGTTGTTCATTCATCTCACCAACATCTTGAGGAACTCTTGCATTTAAGAGGTTTGACTGGCTAAATGACTGAAGACTAAAACTTAAAAACAATAAAAAACAAAAGAAAAATCTCATATATTCTATATTAATTTAACAATAACTGGTGCTGGATTTTTAAATCTTAAATTAGGGTTCTTTGGTGTTCGTACTTTAATATCAAAAATTTGAACAGTTGATCCAGATTTTGTTCTATTTACTAAAGATTTTGCTCTATCGTTTAATCTATTCCCTGAAACAGTTATAGCTGGAGCTCCAGGAGCTTGAATAGTAAAGCCAATAACATTAATTGGAAGTTCAAAATCAAAATCTAGTAATACTGCACCTATTCTTGATGCTAAAAAGTTACCCTTTGGTATTGATACAGTTCCTGTCTGTCTTGCAACACTACCAGAAGGAGCAGGCAAATCTTTAATTCTAA
This sequence comes from Flavobacteriaceae bacterium, assembly GCA_029245825.1. Lineage (GTDB taxonomy): Bacteria > Bacteroidota > Bacteroidia > Flavobacteriales > Flavobacteriaceae. The sequence goes on along the minus strand of JAQWON010000019.1, from coordinate 8,297 downwards.
ACTTTGTTGAGCTACTAACACTCTGCCCATCTGGCAAAGTTCCACTAGCTCTAATCAAAACTTCTTTACCTTTAAGAGGGTTCATTATAAATTTACTTCCTCTAAGTCTTTTAAGTCCAGGTGCACTTGCCCTAACCTTATTGTCTGCTATACCAGGAATAGAGATTGTAAGAGGATTCTCAACTCCTCTATACACTACGTTCATTTTATCTGCTGAAATAACTGCGGAATTAGGCTTTGCTATAACTGCAAAAGATTGATTTACAGCTATTCTAGACTCTGTCCCCTCGTTAAGAAACATAAGGCTTCCTACTAGGACATGATCTCCAGGTCTTCCTGCATTTACATTTAGCTTTATACCACCATCAATCAATTCATATTGATCTTCTGATAAAGCATTGCCGTCAAGTGTAATTTCAACTGCATTAGGCTTCTGAGCCCCGCCTTTCCTTCCCAAAATAACGCTGCCATCAAAAGTTTCACCTTGATAATAGGCTCCTTTCTCAGTTTTTAGAAAACTGATATAATTATCTTCATTAACAGCAGATGACATTTTTAACTCTTTTCCCATTAAAGTTGTTAATACATCGTGTTCAGTCTGACGAACATCATTTTGCATCATAGTTAATTTAGCCAAACTTGAAACTAGAGGAAATCCTTCATAATTAAATTTTAACCAATCTTGTTTAGTCCCGTCTCTGGTGTCAACTTGATTATTTTCATCTCCAGTAAAAAAACGTTCCTCAACCATCTCAGTATAAGCCGGGTATCTACTAGCAAAAACTCTCAAAACGCTCCCTCTGTATTCTTGAATCATTTGAATAAACTCATTTGATGCCGTGTCACCACCTTCTTTGAACCATAAGATATTAAGTTCTTCTCCTTTATCTAATTTAGCCCACTCTTGCATCTCTACATCAAGCTTTTGCTTTTGAGTTATCTGGTCCTTAATATCTTGAATTTTATTAAAAAATTTATCAGACTCAATCTTTATCTCCTTTGCTACTTTATCTTGAACAATCCATTTACCTTCCTTCTCCTTAGCATTTAACTCTATATTTTCATATATAGATTCATTACTTGCAGCAACCCTAGTATTAGCAGTAGAGATCTTTGTAAACATCTGTCCAAATCCATCAAGAACCTCTTTGCTTACATTTAATGCAAGCATTGTGATAAATACTAGATACATCAAACTGATAAGTTTTTGTCTTGGGGTTTCTTTTGCTCCTGCCATTTTTTATAAAATTTATTTATTCATAGCATTTAACATACCCGTGTAAACCTGATTCAAAGATGAAAGATTTGAAGACAATGCCTCCATTTGGATACGAAGTTTTTCAGCATTTTCAGATACTTGTTGATTGAATGCGTCTTGACCTGATGCAGATCTTATAGTAGATGAATAGAGTTGGTTTAGCTCTTGAATCTTAGTAGCAGCGAGTTGAAGTTGCTTACTATAATTTTCAGAGGACTCATTAGCTTTACCTACGGCCTCAGTTGCAGGAGTTAAAGCTTCAGCAGAAGCCTCAAGTCTTTTTATACTTTGTGTCAACTTGCTCATCAAAGCAGCGTCAAGCTTAGCTTCTCTTAGCATGTCATCAATTTTGGCAGAAAGTCCTTTTTCTTTGACACCTCCACCAGAAGCAGAAGCTCCACCTAATTTACTTACAAATTCATCGTGTTCTTCCTTAATTTCTCCCGTATTAAGAGCTGCAACAGTAAAAATTAGTGCTTCTGTTCCTAACCCTAAACCAAGAACAAGTCCTCCAGTAATTGGGCCTATTTCTAAGTGAAGAATTTTAAATAATGCTCCTAAGATAACGACTGCTCCACCCAAGCCAAATAGCATGTGCATCGCAAGTTTACCTTGTAAACGTTTTTTTAGTGCTTTTTCATTCATTTTTTATTGTTTTAAGTTTAAATAAATATATTAAAAAATTATTTGATCTTAACCTTTGAGGTTCCTAAATAATCCTGAATCGTTCTAAATCCAATATAGCTCCTTGAGGTATCAGCATACTCATAATCTCTCGAACTAACTCTTAGATAATATGCAACGTCTTTCCATGATCCTCCGCGAATTACTTTCCTTCCTTCCGATCTAACTGCCATATTTGGATTTAAAGTTGAAACGTAATCATAGGCACCTGAGTCATAAGACGAACTAGTCCATTCAGCTACATTACCGGCCATGTTATATAAATTAAAATCATTTGGCAAATATGACTTTGCCTCAACTGTGTATACTGCTTGATCAGCAGCATAATCTCCTCTTAAAGGTTTAAAGTTTGCAAGGAAACATGCCCTATCATTCAAAAGGTAAGGGCCTCCCCATGGGTAAACACCAGAAGGAATACCTCCCCTAGCAGCAAACTCCCACTCAGCTTCACTTGGAAGTCTAAAATTATTCACAAGTGGTTTCCCTTTTGATTTTTGATAGCTGTTTTTGTAGTGTGTTCTCCAATGACAAAATGCAACAGCTTTTTTCCATGAAATACCTACTACAGGATAATCCTGGAAGGCTGGATGTGAAAAATATTCATTATGCATTGGTTCATTGTAAGAATAAATGAAATCCTTTATCCAAACAGTTGTGTCAGGATAAATTTCTAGACCATCTTCGTGATGTATGTAGGGCTTTCTATCAATAAATTGATTTCTAACTCTTTTAGATTCAGCAGCCGCAGCTTCAGCATCAAACCATGTAAACTTATACTTTAACTTAGTTACATCAATTTTCATCTGCCCATCATACCAATAATCAGGGTGTAGATAAAGCGAATCCATAATTTCTGAATAATCTTGATCAACATAATCTTCTGTTTCCCAGGTTAGATCTGAATCCCAATTAAGAGGTTTTGCCAGATCAAAATAGTTTTCACGCATGTATTTTTCAAATTCTGAGAGCTTTGAAGTGTCAGAATCTTTAAAAGCGAACTCTCCTATTCCGTCTTTTTGTTCTTCTCCCAACTCAAGTTCGTTAGCCCTTCTAGCTAATAATGCTAAGGCTACTGAGTCCTTGACCCAATATACAAATTGTTTGTATTCACTGTTTGTTATTTCAGTCTCATCCATATAAAAAGAAGGAACTGTAACTGTCATTGCTGGTGCATTTTGAAGATTAGCTACATCGTCATCAGATTTTCCCATAATAAATGATGCTCCCTCAATCAAAGTCATTCCATAAGGTTTTTCAGGGAACCATTTTTTTTGTTTGATTCCAATAAGTTCACCTCTGTTTTTTTTACCGCAGCTAAAAACAGTTATGGTAATAAGGAAAAAAAGGAATAATTTCTTCATAAATAAAACAGATAGGTTTTATTATTTGACCGTAAAACTAAATATTTTTGAAGATATTAACATAATTATTAACATATTTTATGGTTCAATTATAATTGAAATAATTTTTTTTTACATCTAATATCATCAAATTTCACCCTCTTTTAATTTCTTTCCACCACCTATCAGGCAATCTATTATTACATGCATCTAGATAATCTTGATGGGTGCAAGATAATAACGTTGATCTTTCCATTTTATTATTTAAGTAATCTTTATTTGTTATTTCTATCCACCATCTTTTACTTTTTTCACTTTGATAAAAAACTAATTCTCTGTCCGATAAAGTCACAGTATACCTACCATATCCTTGACTCGTTAAAACAGGATATTCGTCAAACCTACAATTAAATCCTTCAATAAAATACCATAAAATTTGAGCAATTAATTTGTCAAAAAGTATTGTAGGAAATAATTCAAAAATTCCAAATGATGTCAAACGATCACTCAATCCTGCGTATCTAGCTAGAGAACATATTGTCCTACTGTCAATTCCATTTGGATTACCCGAACTATTTTGAGCAGCTTCCCAGGAAAGTACTTTCATATCAAATCCAGTAATATCTGCATCTCTAAGATATGGTTCAGCAATTGAAACTTTATCTAATAATAAACCGAGTCTAATGGAATCAAAATGAAGCTTTTCAATTAAATCCAATTCTTCTTGAGCAATTAGGAAGCTTTGGTAACCTAAATTTGTGTAATTATTCAAATAATTGGGTTGCTTCATAATTATTTTACTCATGTAAGATCTCCCTGAAACAAGTTCTTCTTCTTGAGAAAAGTCAAACTGATTATCTACTGAAACTATATTAACTAGTTGATTATTTATTTTGTAGGACTCATACAATGGATAAATAATGTCGTGGCTACCTCCAATTATTACAGTTACAATATTTAGTTGTCTTAAGTGAATTGATATTTCTTTTATAGCAAAATATGTATCCTCTGGCTCTGCACCATTAGGCAAGTTGCCCAAGTCAGAAATTTGAAAATCCCAATTCCCTGGAAATAATCTGTAAAATGCTTTTCTAAAATTTTCTAAACTGTATTTCTCTGTTGGAAAAAATGAATTTCTTATTTCTTCTATTCCAATGATTGCAATTTTTGTTCCTTCTATTTCTGGTAAACCAGACTTTTCAGTGTGAATTTTTATGTTCTTACCAATTATTTGTCTTGGCAAAAAAGATAGTGATGACAAAACTTCTTCAGAGACAGGTATTAAGGAGTCTAAACTCATTTTTTCTTACTATCTAAATATTTAATTGCTTTCTCTAAAGTAATTTTTTTTGGGTCAACATCTTTTCCTAACTGAATTTTTTTTGATCCTTTAATTATTAATATTCTTCCCCATCTTCCTTTTTCAACTCGAATACCTTCATCAGACCATTCAGCAATTAATTTTTCTTTTTCTTTTTGAATTTTTTCTTCTATTAATTCTACGATATTTTCTTCAGTTAAGTTATTAAAATCATATTTCCTATTAACATTTATAAATTTCCCATTCCATTTAATAAATGGCCCAAACCTTCCGGATCCCTTGGTTACAGGAAAGTCTTTATATGTTGTAATAGGTTCATCCGCTTTCTTTTTCTCTTCAATTAATTCAATTGCTCTTTCTAGATTAATTCCCATAGGATCATCTGTCTTTTGAATAGAAACAAACATGCCGTTATTTTTAACATAAGGACCAAATTTTCCATTGTTAATAATAACCTCATCTCCATTATAGTTTCCTAAATTTTTGGGAAGCTTGAACAATTCTAAAGCCTGATCTAATGAAATTTTTTCTAGCTGAAGACCAGGGGTAAAACCTGCAAAAATAGGTTTGTCATCATCTTCAATATTTCCTATTTGAGCAACAGGTCCAAAACGCGCTAATCTAACCTTTACATCTCTTCCCGATTTTGGATCTTTTCCTAAAATTCTTTCACCCGATTCTCTCTCTGCATTTTCTTTGACATCATCAACATTTTTATGAAAATGCTCATAAAAATCTTTTATGATTTTTGTCCAATCTTGATTTCCTTCAGAAATTTGATCAAAACTTTGCTCAAGTCCAGCTGTAAATCCATAATCTAGTATATTTTTAAAGTTTGCAACAAGAAAATCATTAACGATTATACCGATGTCTGTTGGAATCAATTTCCCTTTTTCACTTCCGGTTTTTTCTGTTAAAGTCTGTTCCTTTATTTCGTTATTCTCTAATCTAATTTGAATATATTCTCTCGTTTTTCCTTCAGAAATTCCTTTTTTGACATATTCCCTATTTTGAATTGTTGAAATTGTTGGGGCATATGTTGAAGGTCTTCCTATACCAAGCTCTTCTAGCTTTCTAACAAGTGAAGCCTCTGAGTATCTATATGGGGGATTACTAAATTTTTGATTAGTGATCATTTCTTTAAGAAAAAGCTCATCATCTTTTTTCAAATCAGGAAGAATTCCTTCAAATTTTAATGAATCAGAATCATCAATGTAAGCCTTTAAAAACCCGTCAAATTGAAGAATCTCCCCAATTGCAATAAAAAATTCATCTGATTTATTTAGTTTAATCTTAATTTGAGTTTTCTCTATTTTAGCATCACTCATCTGCGAGGCAATGGTTCTCTTCCATATTAGTTGATAAAGTCTTAACTGGTCATAGTCAAGTTGAATTTTATCATTTACAGGATTTGTTGGTCTAATAGCTTCATGAGCTTGTTGAGCTGAGCTATTTTTATTTTTGTAATTACGCGACAAATGGTATGATTCGCCATATCGATTTTCAATTTCAATTTTAAGCTCTTTTTTAAAATCATCTGAAAGCCTAACACTATCAGTTCTCATATATGTTATCAAACCAGCTTCATAAAGTTTTTGAGCCACATTCATTGTCTTGCTAACAGAAAATGAAAGCTTATTGGAAGCTTCTTGTTGCATAGTTGAAGTTGTAAAAGGCGCAGGAGGTTTTCTCAATAATGGTTTTTTTTCTACACTCTCCACATAATATTTTGTGCTAATATTTTGTTCTAAAAAAGAGCTAGCATCAAGATTTGAAGAGAAAACAGAAACTCCCTGCGCATCAATTTTTTGATCTTTATCAGTTTTAAATAAAGCTATTGTTTTATAACTTTCTTTAGGTACAAATAAGTTAATTTCTCTTTCCTTTTCTACAATCAATCTAACTGAAACAGATTGGACTCTACCAGCTGATAATCCCCTTTTAATTTTACGCCAAAGAACTGGTGACAATTCATAGCCAACTAATCTGTCAAGAACTCTTCTTGCTTGTTGAGCATTAACTAGATTTTCATTAATCTCTCTTGGATTTTCTATTGCAGTTAAAACAGCATTTTGTGTAATTTCATTGAAAACTATTCTTTTTGCAATTTTATTTTTTAAATCAAGATTATTAGCCAAATGCCATGCAATAGCCTCACCTTCTCTATCTTCATCACTTGCTAACCAAACTACATCTGTTTGTTTAGCCATTTTTTTTAACTCAGTGACAACCTTCTTTTTTTCAGATGAAACAATGTATTTAGGCTTAAAATCATCCTCGACATTTACTCCAAGCTCATTTGATGGTAAATCAGCAATGTGGCCATAACAAGAGACTACCTTAAAATCTTTACCTAAGAATTTCTCTATTGTTTTTGCTTTAGCAGGAGACTCAACTATGACTAGATTTTTTTCCATTAATTAAAATATTATGATCGCAAAAGTATGTAGTTTTTTTCAGAGTTAATATTTTTATGTTTCAGATATTAAGATTTAACGTATTTATTTTATTTTTACGCCTGATTGAAAATTACACATCTTCATTATGTTAATAGAACAAATTTTAACTAGGTGTTTATCTCAAATGTCTTATTACATTGAGAGTAATGGAGAAGCAATAATAATTGATCCATTAAGAGAAATTGAACCATATATCAGTAGAGCTAAAAAAACTAATGCCAAAATTAAATACATTTTTGAAACTCATTTTCACGCTGATTTTATAAGTGGACATCTACCCTTATCAGAGCATACCGGTGCACCAATAGTTTTTGGCCCACTGGCAAATCCAAAATTTGATTGCCTGATTTTAAATGATTCTGAAGAACTAAATATTGGGAATCTTAAAATTTTTGCACTACACACACCAGGGCATACAATGGAAAGCACTTGTTATTTATTAAAGGATGAAAACGGAAAAAATCATTCATTATTTACAGGAGACACTCTTTTTATTGGTGATATTGGAAGACCAGATCTTGCTCAAAAGTCTAAAAATGGATTTAGTAAAAAATATCTTGCAAAACTTTTATATAAAAGTCTGAGAGATAAAATTTTCCCTTTAGAAGATAATCTGATTATATATCCTTCTCATGGTTTTGGTTCAGCCTGCGGAAAAAAAATTAGCAAAAAGACAATGGCTTTATTAGGTGATGAGAAAAAAACAAATTATGCTTTGAATCCTGACGTTTCAGAAAATGAATTTGTTAATGAACTAATTGCAGGATTAGAAAAACCTCCAAAATACTTTCCTTCTAATGTTAAAATGAATATAGAAGGTTGTCAAAAGACCTCAAAGGTCATAGCTAATGGATTAAAACCTTTAAGCGTTGATGAATTTGAAAATCTTTCCAAAAGTAGAGATGTAATTATATTAGATGTTAGAGATAAAAATGAGTTTGCATCAGATCATATTCCAAATTCATTATTTATTGGTATAGATGGAATTTTTGCTCCCTGGGCAGGAACAATTATTGAAGAAATATCAACACCTTTACTTTTAATCATTCCAAAGGGAAGAGAAAAAGAAACAATTAAAAGACTTGCAAGAGTTGGATTTGACAACACTTTAGGATATCTCAACGGAGGTTTTACAAGTTGGAAGGATGCTGGGAAAAAAATTGATTATATCAATACAATTTCACCAAAAAAGTTTGAAGAAAAATCTAAAAAAAAATCACTCAGAGTCTATGATT
>JAQWON010000012.1 GCA_029245825.1 Flavobacteriaceae bacterium | reverse complement strand
TAATGACTTAGCTATTTTAAATGCAATAAATTATCTTAATTGGATAGAACTAAAAAGAAAAGAAAAAAGACTTAGATTTCTGCAAAATTACTTGACCTCTGCCTTAAGAAACAACTCAAATATTATAATTAATACCCCTATTGAATCTTTCAGAAGTTGTGGAATTTCAAATGTTGGCGTAAAAGGGCTATCCCCATCTGATCTTGCGAAAAAATTAATGCTTGACTTCAAAATTTTTACCGTTGCTATAGATTATGCGAATGTAAAGGGCTGCAGAATAACCCCAAATGTGTTTAATACATTAAATGATTTAGATCAATTAATTGGAGCTTTAAATAAAATATCACAGTCTACGTAAATATTAAAATCAAGTTTATTTAATAGATTTGTTCAATCAAAAACCGAGTGAAAGATTTCATTTTAATTATATTATTTCTTTCAGTGCTAAGCTGTAAAAAAGAATCTGACGTAGATTTATGCGAGTCCTGCCTCATTAGTTTGCAAGTAAATAATGTAAAATATACCGAAGATGGAATTTTTCTTGGTGTTGGTGATGAATTTGAAGATGCCCTGCTTGATCAATTTGAAGAAGGTGTCATAAATGTTGATGCAGGAACAGTTAAGATTGAAGTTCCAAATGAATATGCTAAAGCCTGTGAAGACTTCATTGAATTAGAAGTAGTTTTAAGCCTAAGAGCTACTATAACTTCAGGCTTGTTTGAAGGAGTAAAAACAACTATTGCATATCCTCATACATTTTCCGAAGAAGAAATTAATAATGCTTTATGTTTAGATTAATTAGTGGATTTATCTAATTTATTTAACATCATTTATCTCAATCCAATAACCCGTTGGATCTTGAATGTAGATTTGATTAAAGCCATCTTCTCTTAATTGAACTTTATTTTTATTTCCTGGCCAATCTGAAAATTCAATTCCCAGATTTTTCAAATGATCAATGAAAGAAATTAAATCGTCTACTTTATAGGCCATATGAATATCTTTTGGCAATTCATCAACAATCTTTTCTCTATATATCAAATGAATTTCTTTCCCTTCAGAATTTTTAAACCACCGCTTGGGTGAACCTCCAGAAGCATTCTCTATTTCCTGAAAGCCTAAAACTTTGATGTAAAAATCTCCAGATTTTTTTAAATCATTCACAACTAAAGCTTGATGATCTATTTTAAGATTTATTTTTTTTGTTTGAGCATTAACCATTAGTGAAAATAAAATTATGACGAATGTAAAAATTTTCATTTTAAAAACTTATTTTAATAAAAATATGAATTTCTCTCAACTTATAATTAAGTTTTAAAAATCAATGAAATGAAAGTTTTAATTGCTCCAGATTCATTTAAGGGCAGTCTTACAGCAAAAGAAGTTTCAGAGAGTGTTGCTTTGGCAGTGAAAAAGATTTTCCCAAATTCTGATTTGGAAAAAATCCCTTTTTCTGATGGAGGGGAAGGAGCAATTGATCTTTTTAAAGATACAATTCAAGGAAAAGTAATACAATGTAATGCAGTAGACCCTTATGGTAAAACAATAAATAAACCATACTTTATTTTTGAGAAAGGAAAATCTGCATGGATAGAATTATCCCAAGCCTCAGGACTGATGCAAATAAAAGAAAATGAAAAAAATCCGCTTTTAACTTCTACATATGGAACAGGGTTACAAATAAAACATGCTTTAAAATCTAATTGTGAAAATATTTTTCTAGGACTTGGAGGAAGTGCTACTCATGATTTAGGAGCTGGTATTTTTGTTGCACTAGGAGGTAAATTATTAAGCAAATCTAAATTATCTATCCCCTTAGGAGGAGGGAGTTTAAATCAATGCAATGAAATTGATGACACAAACCTCATTCAAGAACTTAAAAACACAAAAATCATAATGGCCTGCGATGTAACAAATCCCTTATTTGGTGATATAGGGGCTGCAAATACATATGCCGCACAAAAGGGTGCAAAACCTAAGGATATAAAAATATTAGAAAAAAATGGTTTGGTTTTTGCCGAACTTATAAAAAATAAATATGATATTTCAATTCATAATGTTCCTGGAGGTGGTGCTGCTGGTGGATGTGCTGCAGGAATTTTTGGTCTTCTAGGAGGAGTTATTAAAAATGGTTTTGATTTAATATCAAAACATGTTGCCCTTGAGGAGAAAATTAAAAAATCAGATCTTGTAATTACAGGTGAAGGAAGCTTTGATAAACAAAGTCTTTTTGGTAAAGTTCCATATAAAATAGCTTCAATCGCATCAAACCATAGGGTCCCAACAATTATAATTGCAGGTAAAATTAATTTGGATAAGAAGGACGTTAATCTAGATGGCCCTTTTGAAGTCTATTCTATTAACCCAGATAATATTAGTCTATCTGAAGCAATGAGAAAAACAAATGAGCATATTATTGAAAAGCTTGAAGCCGTTTTAAGTAATTTGAAAAATTCAAAAAAACTAATTTAGATGTTAGAGATACTTGGGTTTATTCTTATAACTATTTTGTGGATCATCATAGGGACTTCCTATCTGAAAATTAATCCCATTATAACTCTACTTATTGCAGCTTTATTATTGTCTTTTCTTATTAGGATTCCTTTAAATGAAATCCATTTAGTGATAGGTTCAGGTTTTTGGAAAACAGTCAAAAATATAGGTTTGTTAATTGTTTTTGGAACTATTATTGGCTCTTCCTTAGAACTATCAAAAGGGACAATCTCAATTGCTAATGGTCTAATAAAATTACTTAAAAATCTTCCTTTGCCATATGCAATAAGTACCATAGGATACTTTGTTTCAATTCCTGTCTTTTGTGATGCAGCTTTTGTTATTTTATCAAATATTAACAAAACACTATCCAAGCAAACGAAAACGTCATTAGTGGGGCTAAGTGTAGCATTATCAACAGGTCTTTTTGCTCCTCATGTTCTAGTTCCGCCTACTCCAGGACCTTTAGCGGCAGCATCAAATTTAGCTCTGGAAAATTTATTCCTATTAATTATTTGTGGCGGAGTATTAGCTTTTATATTATCTTTTTGCGGCGGAATGTATGGGCAGTATTTATCTAGAAAAGACAAGAATTTAAATCTTAAAGGATCCTTTGAAATAAATTTTAAAATTGAAAAGAACAGTCCTTCTTTTAATCTTTCAATAAGCCCTATAATTGTTCCTATAGTCTTACTGGTTTTGGGATCTTTCCTCAATTATTCTCAAAATGATTCTGCTTTTTTATACTTTCTAAACCTAATAACAACTCCTAATGGTGCGCTCCTTATTGGTGTATTGATTTCATTTTGTTTGAAAAAAAATGATTCCATTTTTTTAATAAAAAATTCCTTGATCACGGGTTTTAAAAATGCTTTCCCTATAATTCTAATAACAGGAATTGGAGGATCTCTTGGGGCTATAATTCAATACGTATCAATAGAGAATTATCTAGAGGGTTTTACCTCAATCAACGTTTTAAGTATAATAATTCCCTTTGTAATTGCAGCTGTTTTAAAAACCGCTCAGGGGTCTTCAACAGTTGCAATTATAACAACTTCAACAATCATTTTCCCTTTATTGCCTACCCTTGGGTTAGATAGTGAAATGGGTAAAGTTTGGGCTATTATGTCATTAGGTGTTGGTTCGATGACAATATCTCATGCAAATGATTCATATTTTTGGATTGTTTCGCAAATGAGTGAAATGGATGTTAAAACAGCTTATAAAACACATACAGTTGGCACATTTTTTCAAGGAATTTTAGGATTTGTTCTCGTTTTAATTGGCTACCTAATATGGAGTTTCTTTAAATAACTCTTTCTTACTTATTTACTATATTTGAGCTAATTAATCATAAATCAATTTAAAATGAAAAAGTTTTCTATATTTTTAATTTCCGTTTTGCTGACAAGCTTTTTTAGTCAAGCTCAAGACTGGAAATATGCAAGTATCTCTTGGATAAGAACTACTCCA
>JAQWON010000129.1 GCA_029245825.1 Flavobacteriaceae bacterium | reverse complement strand
CTTTTTCTTTTATCTTTCCATTCTTATAGTAATATTCCCATACGCCTTCTTTTTTATCATCTATAAAATAGCCTTTACTTTCAATAATGCCATCATCATAATAAAAAGTTGTTTTTTCTTGGGCAATCAACCCAAAATTTAGGAAAAATAATAATAAAACCCTCTGCATTTTATGCTTTTTTTAAAAACAACGATTTTAAATATAATAAAAAGATGATTCCCTTTAAAAGGGATTCAATAATATTATTCTTCTACAAGAATTAACTTTTCTTGCCTTCCATTAACATAACGAAAGCTATTTTCACCATAAAAACCAGCTTCTTCTAGCATAACTCTGATGTCTTTACCCCATTGTGAAATATAAACTTTTGTGTTTAGCTCTATTGCATAAGAAGTGTTTAATTGAAGTGGGTAATCGCCTTTAATTGGGACTCCATCCTGTGAATCCCACATGCCAAAGGTAGTCCCTGCTGAATGGCCAAAAGTTCCAAGGGGGTGAGTATATATTTGTGGCCTAAGACCCTCTGCTCTGGCCTCTTTTAAAGATTTGCTTAATGTTTCATTGCCACTGACACCAAGTTTGAAATTATTAGTGAAAATGTCTTGAACTCTATTGCCTTGATCCAGGGCTTCATTTAAAAAATTTGGAGCATTCTTTTCTCCTGGAGATAGAACATAAGCAAGCTGTTGACAATCAGTATTAAGACTTAAATATGAAATTCCAAAATCACAATGCAGAAGATCTCCATATTGAATCACATCATATTTTGACTGCCCATCAAAGGCGTATAGATCACTATTATCACTTCTTTGAACATCAATTGTTGGATGAAACCATGTGTCCAGCCCTAGACTTAAAACCTTTTCTCTCATCCACCAGACAACATCATCTGTAGTTGTCTGCCCAACTTTAATCACTTTATTGGAGAAGGCTTCTTTAATAATTGAGTGTGTTATCTCAACAAGTTGACTAAACAAGCTCATCTCAAAATCTGTCCTTGTTTCAATCCAAGAAATAGCTAACTTTTCTGCAGAAACAATTCTTGTTTGGTAATTTTTTGGGAGAGCATTTTTTAATCCCTCATAATCAGTTTTAACAAGTCCGTCGGCAAGAGCAAAATGTTCAGATATATTAACCCCAATTGTTTTTGGGGTTTTTGAAATAATATACCCTGCTAAAGCTTTCCACTGGTCAGGTTCTTTCTCTTTATCCCAAATGGACGGAATTAATTTCCCAAATGGATATCTAGTGATTGCAACTCTTTCAACAATATTAGTTTCCTTATCTAATGAAAAAACCAGTATGGTTCTTCTTCTAGCATTAAGCCATGTTGGCGGCAAAAGTGTTTTAATAACTGGATCTTCATTGTACTCTCTTGTGATTAAAACCCACATGTCAAGATTTGATTTTGACATGAGTTGAGGCAAAAGATTATCTAGACGATCTTTTTGAATTTTATCAATTATTTCAGCTCTAGATTTTAACGGTAATATTTCTTGAGAAAGCCCACTAGTAAAAAAAGCGAATAGAATTAGTTTAAGAAAAAAAAGCCTCATTAGTTTAATTTTGGTGGCCCAGGAAGTATTCTAGGTTGATATACAGGATTCGTTTTATTAATTTTGAAATCTTTCTTTACCTCTTCAACTAATTTTTTGTCAGTAAAAAGATCAGCCATTGTCATCCCTAAAGCTTTAGATGCATATATCATGCCTTTGTGTCCGATTGACATTCCGCTACAAGCGACTACTGCCCATGAATGCCATGGCCCATCTTTAGCAGAAATGGTAGCTCGCATACGAATTACTGGAACTATTTGGCTTACATCTCCTACATCAGTTGATCCTCCCTGAGCCGGTTTTGTTTCCCTTAACTTTTGTACACTTCCATCAATTCCTTTTTCAGGTTTGCCTGTTTCTCTTAAAATTGTATTTGCATATTCTACTTCTTCCTTTGAATAAGTTATCGGGCCGAGGTTATCTATGTTTCTTTGCATTGCAAGTTGTCCTGTTCTGTTAACTTGAATTTCATATATACCAGAAATAAGCTCCATTTCATAATCTACATCTGCCATCAATGCAGCTCCCTGAGCAATTTTCTTTGCTCTATTATATAAAATGTCAACTCTAGATCGATCATTTTCCCGAAGACGAGTCCAGATTTGAGCATAATCAGGAACAACATTTACGACATCTCCAGCTTTTTCAACATGATAATGAATCCTTGCCGTTGGATTAATATGTTCCCTGTAATAGTTAAGTCCTGTTGTATAAAGTTCTAAAGCATCAACAGCGCTCTTTCCATTCCAAGGATCAGAGGAAGCATGCGATGCACTACCATAAAATTTTAATCTAAAATCAACTAATGCCTTGCTGCTTTGTGTTTCAGAAACAATTTCATCTCCTGGGTGCCAATCCATACAAACATCCAAATCATCAAATAGTCCCTCTCTTGCCATCCATACTTTTGCAAATATTGTTTCCTCTGCGGGAGTGCCAAAGAATATTACAGTCCCCTTTAAATCGCCTTTTTCTATTTGCTCTTTTATAGCAACTGCTGCAGCTAAACTTGCCGTACCAAACAAATTGTGCCCACAACCATGTCCTGCGCCTCCAGCAATTCTTGCTTCGCGAACAGGTTGCCGCTTTTGGGAAATTCCAGCATTGGCGTCAAACTCGCCCAATATCCCAATTATTGGCCTACCTGATCCATATGAGGCAGTAAAAGCCGTTTCAATATTAGCTACTCCAGTTTTTACTTGAAATCCGTTTTTCTTAGCATACTCAATCAAATATCCAGATGATTTAAATTCTTTTAAAGAAGTCTCGGCTGCTTCCCAAATAACATCACTTGTCTCGATCATCTCACTTTTTTGACTCTCTATCGATGCAATAATTGAATTTTTTATTTTATTAATATTCTGAGAAATGGAAAGTCTAGGAACAATCATTAGAATAGATAATAAAAATAGATTTAGTATATTTTTGTTTGTCATTTTATTTATTTTACTCTCTCTCATAATAAAATAAATATACATCTTAATTTTCGGTTAAAAAATTTTGAGAATTGTTAATAAAAACATTTAAGTATTAATTGTTCATTATACCCGCCAAAAGATTTTTTTATCTATATTCGATATACCTTTTCTTAATATTGATTCGGTTTATGGTTAAATTAAAGCCCACGTTCATTATGACCGTGGGTTTTTCTTTCACATTAATATGGATAAAAGTTTATTTCTATTACCTGTTATTTTATTTTCTGAAGTTATTTTCTCACAAGACATAATAACTGATAGACCAGATCAAACAGAAAGTGCGGTAGTTGTTGGAGAAAAAAAAATTCAAATAGAGAGCGGTATTTTAAATCAAGAAAATAGTGGTGGTGAAAAAAAATTATCAATTCCGACAAATCTTTTCAGGTATGGAATATCTGAAAAAATTGAGCTTAGATTGAATCTAGAACACTCAGATAAAAAAAATTATGGCATAGAGAGTATAGAGATAGGTAGTAAAATTAATTTCAACAAAAATCAAAATTCGTTAACTAAAATTGCTCTTTTATCACACTTGCTTTTACCAAAAAAAGAAGAAAATCTTGGCATAATGAATTTGATCTCCATCTCTCATGATCAAATCAAAAATTTATCCATTGGATACAATCTAGGTTACACGCATTTCATGAATCAATATGGATTTTTAAAATATAGTATTGCGTTTGGCTCAGGTCTTTCTGAAAAAATTGGGTTTTTTATTGAAACTTATGGAGAAATTGAAAAATCAGAAATACCAATATCAAATTTTGATTCTGGTTTTACTTATCTTGTTAAAGATAATTTACAAATTGATGTCTCCTTTGGGCTTGGAATTAATAACCAAATGAATTTCCAGTCTATAGGTATCAGTTGGAAATCAAAAAAAAATGATGCCCAAATAAAAAAATCAAAGATTTGAAATTTTGATTTATAATGGATCTAAAGATTAAAGATAAAGTTGCTTTTATAACTGGGTCATCATCTGGAATAGGATATGCGACAGCAAAAGTTTTACTTAACGAAGGGGTTAAAGTCTACATTAATGGGAAAGACAAGAAAAAATTATCTGAATCCACTGAAAAACTAAAAGAATCATTGCCTGGATCTGAAGTTTATGGGGTCCATGGTGACTTTTTACAAGAAAATCAAGTTGATGAATTAATCAATAAACTACCTGAAATAGACATTCTTATAAATAATGTTGGAATTTATAAGTCTCAATCTTTTTTTAAAACAAAAATTGATGACTGGATGGATCCTTTCCAAGTAAATTTTATGAGCGGTGTAAGACTTTCAAAACATATTCTCCCATCAATGTTGTCAAAAAACTGGGGGCGCATAATTTTTATTTCTAGTGAATGTGCTTATTTAGTACCTGAAGATATGATTCCCTATAGCGTTACCAAAGCTTCAATGCATGCGCTATCAAAAGGATTAGCTAATCTTACTAAGGGAAGTGGTGTAACTGTGAACACAATAGTTCCTGGATCTACATTAAGTGAAGGGGCCGAAGATTTTTTAACTTCCCTATCTGAAAAGGATAATATTCCTGTTGAAGAAGTGAAAAAAAGATTTTTTGAAAATGTAAGAACCTCTTCTTTAATTAACAGATTTGCAAATATGAATGAAGTTGCTACTACAATTGCTTATTTATCTAGTCCACTCTCAAGTGCAACAAATGGTTCTGTCATAAAAGTAGAAGGAGGAAGTACTAGCGGGCTTATTTAAAAAATATTCATAATTTAATGCCATGTTAAGAAAGGACTTTATAAAGAATTTGTCATTCGGAGTACTCGCTTTTCCTTTAGCCAAAAATTCACTTACTAATTATGATAGTGGGGGTGAAGATTTGTTCAAAATTTCACTTGCACAATTTTCACTTTTTAGATTAATAAGATCTGGAGAAATGAACCCATATGATTTTGCAAAAATCTCCTCAGAATTAGGCTTTAAGGGGCTTGAATATATGAGCGCTCTTTATAAGGGAGGATTCATGAGTGATTCAAAATTTTCTCTTGCAGATGCTATTAAATTTGCTAATAAAAGTAATTCACTTGCTAAAGAATATAATCAAGAAAATGTTCTAATTATGGTAGATGCCGAGGGAAACCTTTCTTCTGAAAATTCCTCTGAAAGAGCCACTGCAATAGAAAATCATTACAAATGGATTGATTGTGCAAATAGGATGGGATGTCATTCGATCAGAGTAAACCTATACGGATCAAATGATCCTGATCCTTGGAAAAAATCATCGCAGGAAAGTCTTAACTCTCTATGTGAATATGCTAAAGATTTTAACATCAATATAATTGTGGAAAATCATAATGGACTTTCCTCAAATCCAAAATTACTTGTTGAAGTAATTAAATCTCTAGATTTTAAAAATTGTGGTACCCTTCCAGATTTTGGAAACTGGTGTATTACAGAAGATGAAGAAAAAAGAAATGAATTATATGCTCTTTACCGAAGGGAAAAGCCGCCAACTGATGATGAGATAAAATCAATTGGAGACATATGCATAGAAAAAAATGACCCCTATGAAGGAATGGAAATAATTCTACCTTATGCAAAAGGTGTTAGTGCAAAATCTCAATTTTTTGATCTGCAAGGAAATGAATCTTCAATAGATTATAATAAAATGTTGTCCTTGGTAATAAAGTCAGGATACAAAGGTTATATAGGCGTAGAATATGGAGGGTTTTTAATGGGTCCTATTGATGGTACTATTGCAACAAAGAATCTTCTTAACAAGACTTTAAAAAATTTGATTTGAATTATACAATAATACATTTAACATCTATAACTTTATTAACTAATTATTCTTAATAATATGATTTCAAGATTAAACTCATTTCATACTATTTTTTGTTTGTTTTTATTGTCATCAATTATTTTTTCTTGTAGTTCAGAGTCAAAAGAACTAACACCGTTAGAAAAATATGTCAAAACACGTACAGAAGATTTTTCATATGAAATTAAAGATACATTGTCAGGAGATAAATGGAAAGCATACCATGTTAAGATGTATTCAGGTAAGTGGCTTGATGAATCACAAGTTGATCAACCGTTATGGTGGCACTGGGTTGATATAATTGTCCCTGAGGAATTAGACCATGAAACTGCAATGTTATTTGTGGGAGGGGGTACCAATAAAGATGAAAAGTTTTTATTAGACAGTACCGCTGTAGGATTTGCTCTTAAAACTAACTCTGTAATTGCACAAGTAAGTAATATCCCCTTTCAGCCTATTAATTATCTTGACGTAGAACAAAAAGAATTTTATGAAGACGATTTAATCGCCTATGGATGGGATAAATTCCTAAAATCTGGTGCAGAGGATTCGTCTCTATTTTGGCTTGCTCGGTTTCCCATGACTAGAGCAGTAGTAAGGGCAATGGATGTTATACAAGAAATACATAAATCAGAAAAATCAATTATTAATTCTTTTTTTATTGCTGGTGCATCAAAAAGAGGATGGACTACATGGACAACTGCAGCAGTAGACAAAAGAGTTGTTGGCATTTCACCAATTGTAATTGATATGCTTAATGTTGTTCCGAATTTTGATCATCACTATCAATGTTACGGTGAATTTAGTCCCGCGGTTCAAGATTATGTGAATTATAAAATTGTAGATTGGATGGATTCTAAAGAATATGAGAAACTAATTGCTGAGGTTGAACCATATAACTTTATAGAAAAGTTTACAATGCCAAAATTCATAATTAATGCAGCTTCTGATGAATTTTTTGTAACTGATTCTTGGCAATTTTATTGGGATGATTTGCCGGGAGAAAAGCACTTAAGATATGTCCCAAATGCAGGACATAGTCTTGAAGGAACATACCAACTAGAAAATTTAGCTTCTTTTTATTACCGCTTTCTAAATAACATAAATCAACCTAATTGGACCTGGGAAATTAATAACGATACTATTTTTGTAAATGTCAATCAAGGTGAGGATTATAAAATAGCAAAGTGGGAAGTAAATAACCCAAAAGAAAGAGATTTTAGAATATACAAAATAGGTAAAACATGGCAGAAAACAGATATGGAAACAAATGATAAAGGTCATTATGTAGTCCCTGTAAAATCAACTGAGGGATATACTGCTGCACTTGTTGAAGTTGTATTTGATCCTAATGGCGACAACCCTTTAATCCTATCAACTGGAACATTGGTCACTCCAAAAGAATACCCTTTTGAAAAATATGTCCCTGAGAAAAGCCTTGGGACAAAAAATAACTAGATCTTTTTGTTTTTTAATTGCTCTGCAGCAAAATTTGCTGCTCTGGCGGTAATTGCCATAAAAGTTAGGGATGGATTTTTAGTTCCAGAGGTAGTCATGCATGCTCCATCAGCAACAAATACATTTGAACAAAGATGCATTTGGTTCCATTTATTTAAAATAGATTTATCTGGGTCATCCCCCATTCTAGCCCCTCCAACTTCGTGAATGTCTAATCCAGGAGCTTGTTTTGTGTCATATGGGTTTATATCCTTACATCCTGCTCTTTCAAGCATTTTTTTTCCTTCGCTCAAAAAGTCTTTTATCATTAATTCATCATTTTTAGTGTAATCAACAGATATTTCAATTATTGGTATGCCATAATTATCCATTTCTTTTCCCAGGCGAACATGATTAGAATAAATTGGAATATTCTCTCCCTGCATCATCATATAAATAGACCAAGAGCCAGGTTTAGAAATATTATCGATAAACTCATTACCATATTGAGCCCCTTTCCATTGGTTAGTTTCTCTCCACCAATTATCTCTAGAAGCAGTATAAAAAACCATATATCCTCCCTTGAAATCCATGTCTTGAGAATTCCTGTTTCTAAATGTTGGCATCATTATAGAGGCTGGTCTTCTGCCAGAGTAATATGAATTTTCAAAACCATTAAACTTAGCATTCACTTTCCCTCTATAATTGTGAAAGCTTATGTAACGCCCCAGTAACCCGTTATCATTACCTAAGCCATTGGGAAAACGTTTAGAAGTAGAGTTTAAAAGAACTAAATTGGTATTGATTGTTGCCGCATTCACAAATATGCACTTTGCCGAAATTGTTTGCACCTTTTTAGAAAGCCTATTGATTATTTGAACTCCTTTTGCTTTTCCAAGCTTTTCATCATAAATTATTTTTTCAACTATGCTGTCAGTTAATAAAGTTAAATTACCTGTTTTTTCAGCCCATGGTAGTGTAGAAGAAGTTGAGCTATAATAGCCTCCTAGCGGGCATCCTCTTTCGCATAAAGTTCTAGCTTGACATTGGGTTCTTCCCTGCTTTATAAATTGATCTTTCATTTCAGTAAGATGAGCAGTACGGCTTATAACTGGAGTTCGGCCTTTAAAATTTTCCTTTATCCTTTTTTGTATATATTTTTCAACAGCATTCATTTCCCATGGTTTTAAAAATTCCCCATCAGGGGCTTCTTCTAAACCATCTTTATTACCGGCTACGCCAATAAAGGACTCTACTCGGCTATACCAATTGGAAAGGTCATCATACCCTATGGGCCATGGAATTGAATATTTATCTCTCGAGGAGGATATAAATTCGTTCTTACTCCATCTTTGAACCTGTCTTGCCCACATTAAACTTTTCCCCCCAACTTGATAGCCTCTTATCCAATCAAATGGTTTAACTTGTTTGTATGGATGTTCATTGTCTTTAACAAAAAAATGTTCCGTAGCTTCATTAAAAGCATAACATCTTGATACTACAGGATTTTTATCAGTAGTCTCCTTTGGTAAATATCCCTTATATTCAAAATCCCATGGGTTTTTCCATGCGGTTGGATAATCTTTTATATGTTTTACATCTTTCCCTCTTTCTATAACAAGAGTTTTAAATCCTTTTTCACAAAATTCTTTAGCAGCCCAACCCCCTGACATTCCAGAACCAATAATAATTACATCAAAATCTGTGTTCATATTTAATTATTAAGTTGCCCATGATTTATCCTCGGACTCAAGCGGTATCTCTCCAACATATTTCCCAGGGATTGGATCAAATCGTAAAACTTTTTTTGCTCCATATTCAGATCTAAAAAAGGCAAAAAGAATTAGTCTTCTTATGTCATATATGAATTGATAGGAATTTTTAAAAATTGGATTTTGAGGACTTGAAAAAATATCATCTAAAACTAATCTCATTTTACTATTCTCCAATTTTTGAAACGGAAAGGAAAATTTATTTTCACAATATTTTTGCAGATGATGGGATCCTTCTATAAAACTTTTCTTTTCCTTAGTAGATAAACAATTTTCAATATAGCACTGTAAAAAAGCTCCAAGGTTATTTCCCTTTCTAAATTTAATGTAATGATCCCCAAGAATATTTCTCCCAAGACTTTCAAAAAGGATGCCGAAATCTCCCCCATCAATTTTCTTATCAGACTTTAAAGCCTTTAATAAAATGTTTTCAGGTAAGATGCCAATTGAAAAAGAGGCTTTTGCAATTATTCCTAGTGAGCTTCTCCTGTCCATGAAATGAAATATCTATTTGCTAAAGATAAAAATCTTTAAATAATCAAAATGGTGAAAACTTTATTTTGCTTATTTAAATCCATTTTAGATAATAAAAAAAAAAATAGATTTTTCTTTGTTAAAGAGAAATTTATAAATACTTTGCGATGTTAACAATATGTTAATTTAATTAAAACTTATACTATATGAAAAAGAACCAATTATTAACCTTTATATCTACACTACTAACTTTTTTTGTAAGTGCAGGTATTTATGCTCAAACAGTCAATGGTACCGTTGTGAGTGAAGACGGTCCCTTGCCAGGAGCAACTGTTCAAGTAAAGGACACTGATAGGGGAACAAGTACTGATTTTGATGGGAATT
>JAQWON010000126.1 GCA_029245825.1 Flavobacteriaceae bacterium | reverse complement strand
TATCTTTAGGGTTCTCAGAATATTCAAATTTCAAAGATTCTGGACGATCAAGAATAGTTGCCCAATAGCCCTCCAAAGGGCACTGAGGAAACACAACAATTGCAGGATATTTTTCACGAAATTTTTTATCCAAGAAAATATTACTTCCATGGAATAATTGTAACTCATTGTCTGCTCCTCTTTCACCTGCACCATGGAGAAAGATAAGAAGAGGATATTTTTTTTCAGGACTATAATTTTCAGGTAATAAAAAGCGATAGGGTAAACTTTCTCCTTCATTTTCATAACTAGCTGCTTCATAGGATTGGGCCTGTATATAAAAAGGGAATAAATAAACTAAAAGACGAAATATTTTACTTGCAATTATTTTCATTTAAATAGTTCGTTTTAAAATTTTAGGTTTAGTTTCTTCTAAATTTACCAAACTTTTGATAAAAAAATTAAGATTCATTAGTCATATTATTTTTTCACATTTTTGACTTTAAAATTTAGTTGAGGTTTATTTATATTGGTCTCTATGAAAAAGACCCGTATATTAATGCAATGAAACATTTAACTAGCAAGTCAAATTCATCTTTTCTTGTAAACAAGTGTGATCTTTTCAAAGCTATGTTTTCAGACAATAAAATTCCAATTCCGGAAACAGATGAAGTGATATTAGAAATTGAGAGATATGCTTTTACTTCGAATAACATTACATATGCAGTTACTGGTAACACATTAGGTTATTGGAATTTCTTTCCAGCAAAAGAGCCTTTTGGCACTATCCCAGTTTGGGGCTTTGCAAATGTTCTTTTTTCTAGGAACAAAAACATTTCTGAAGGAGATAGATATTATGGTTATTTCCCTATGAGCAATTATTTAAAAGTTATACCAGAGAAAGTCAACGCTTTCAGTTTTATAGATGATTCTTCTCATAGAAAAGGACTTCCCTCTGTGTATAACTATTATTTAAAAATCCCAAAGGGATTTGATAAATCATCAGATTACCACCCTTTAATAAGGCCACTTTTTTTGACTTCGTTTTTGAATTATTTCTTTTTGAAAGACGAAAATTTTTTTGACTGCGATCAAATAATACTTACAAGTGCATCATCTAAAACAGCTTTGTCGTTAGCTTTTTTGTTGTCAAAAAATAAATCAGTGGACAAGAAAAAAATTATAGGTATCACAGCGAAAAAAAACATTGAATTTTTATCAAAAATTAAATTTTATGACAAAGTTTTATTGTACGCTGATGCAGAGAAAAAGCTTAATGTATCAAAATCAATAATAGTTGACTTTGCAGGTAATTCAGATTATCTAGTAAAATTAAATGAGTATTTAGGAAGTTTTTTGAAATATGTTTGTTTGATAGGATTGGCAGATTGGTCTTCAAAAACGGATTTTAAATCCATTCCCAATTCAAAATTTTTCTTTGCTCCAAATCACGCTGAAGGGAGATATAGAAAAATGGGAGTTAAAAAGACTACACTATTAGCTGATAGCTTAATGAAAGAATTTATTATGAAAATCAAAGATTATATAGAACTGAAATATGTAAGTAAATCAAAAGAAATACATGAATTATATTTAAATTCTTTAAAAGGGAAGATTGATCCAAGTAAGGGCTATATGGTACAGTTAAGTAAGTAAGTCCTTATAAATAGTATTTTATTGAACAGTTTAATTTGAATATTAGGATTTGGGCGAGAAAATAACTGATTTAAAAAATTAACTTGTGATCAGGCTTTGAAAATCTATTTGGTTGATCTAGTCCATCTATAGGGTATTTTTTTTTCGAGACCCTAATAGAGTGTTTTATAAAATTTTTATGGATAAAAGTAATTTCAACTGTCGTAGGGAAATTGTTTTCAAGAAATGTTTTACTGTAGTTATTTCCATGTACGTGTGCGATGTGAAAGTTTTTTAAGGCTAATTCAATGATTCTATCAAATTCTTTGCTGTATTTGTCAAGTTTATGAAATTCAACAGCCATTCCAACAATTGTTCCTTTTGTTTTAAAAAGTGACTCTACAACTCTATATTCAGCTGTTTCTATATCCATTTTAACAAAAATTTTTTTTGCATTTGACGATATAATTGTAGATAAAGAATCTTCGACTGTTTTGCTGTTTTCAATATTACTATCCCATATTCTGTTTTTAAAATGAGTTACACTTTTTTTAAAAAATATGAAATAATCAATAATTGTGTAAATGCCATTAACTGATTTGAAAAATCTTATTTTATCAAAAAGTAATGCCCGGATGATTGTTAAAAAAAAAAATTTTAAACTAAAAAATAAAACTGAAAATAAATTTAATGTATGGTCGTAACAATGGACAATCGCTTTTGGATTTTCTTTTATAAAGTATTTTTCAAAGGACCAGTCCTTATTAATCCCATATGACAATAAACCGTCACATAAATTAAAAATGGATTTAGGTATCACATAACCTCCATCATTGTTTCTTCCAATTCTAACAAGATCATTAATTTCAATAGGGATTAGTCTTTTTGTTTTAATCATTATTTTACTTAATTCTATTTAATGATTTATATTCATCAATAATTTTTTTTGGAATTGGCATATAACCATTATTAAATTTTAATTCCTTTTTACTATTTGATTCATTTAGATGGATATAAAAATTAGATACTTCGTTAATCTCTATACAGTCATCAACATCATATAGGTCATCGGTATGTACTTGCTCTAAACCAATTAACATGTTTTTTTTCGCTTTTATTTTAATGTCTTTTTGATTTTTACCAACCATAAATCTACTTTCGTGTAATTCTTCAAATTTTTTTGGGTCATAACCACCAAGATTTATAAAGTATAATTTCTTTTTGCTAGAAATTTTTTCTTTACTAAGGGAAACTTTATAACTATCCACATAAGTTAAATCTACCCAAGAGTCTATATGGAGCCTATCAGGAATACCAAACCATTTAGAAAGTAAATCAAAGTAAGTTTCCTCAATTTTATTTCCACAAGTAAAAACTACATCATGAAGTTCTGTATTACATTTTTCTGCTCTTCCTCCTAAAAAAACTGCAAATAATTTCATGGTCATTAAATTAATACCTAATTGCCTTTGCTACTTCTTTAAAGTTGATATTGTGGTATGTAAATTTTTTAGTTAAAAAAAATTTCCCCCCGTTTTTGCTAATCCAATCTTTGTGATAAAAAAGATCATATTTTGAAGGAGGATTTATTGTAAATTCCACTTTATAATAATCATCAATTTTTCCGGGCAAGGAAATGTTTCTTGCATAGTGAAAATTGTCAATTAAGTTTATGTGAGGAACTAAATCAATAAATGTTTTAATTCCAGTTGACTCATTAGTTATTAATGAATTAATCTGTAAGTATGGAATAAAACCACCAGAGACAGCACCATCAGGAATATTTTTATCATCCCAATTAACTCTTGCCTCTATATGGACATTTGTTAGTTCTTGACTCAGGTTTCTGGAATAAGGAGAGATAATATCTTTAACTGCTCCTTCAAAAATAAATTTTATTCCAGGATCAACTTTTTCTTCACCAATTATTAATTCTTGAGCTATTCCCGCGAAAAAATAAATAAAACTGAAAAAAAAGGTTAAAAAGAAATTTTTCATATTAGTTTTGATCAAATATATCTAATTATAATATTATGACATCAGAAAATTGGCTATTGCTTATCATTTTTCTTGTATTGTTCAATTATTTTTTTTTCCACAATTTTAGAATATATTAATGATAAAAATTGGAATTCAACTATTCCAAAAAAGATGGAAAAATTTTATGCTAAAGACAAGTACGAAAAAGCTCGTAAATATTCACTAGAAAGAGGAAAGGTTTCCTTTATTTCAAGCTCCTTAAGTATGATTCTTGTTATATTATTACTTTGGTTTAAAGGATATGGATTTATTGATTCTTTTATTTCAAATAAATATGATGGATTATTTATCCAATCAGGATTATTTTTTTTATCACTTATGATTTTAAGTGATTTAATTAAACTTCCTTTTGATTATTATTTTACTTTCATTATTGAGGAGAAATATGGTTTCAATAAGACTACCATAAAAACTTTTGTTTTAGATAAAATTAAAAAGTATGTTCTGACTATAATAATTGGTGGAGGTCTTCTAGCTGGAACAATTTATCTTTTTTCCAATGTAAATAATAGTTTCTGGCTATGGTTATGGACTGGGATGTCGATTTTTTTAGTATTTACTAATATGTTCTACGCTGAATTAATTGTTCCAATTTTCAATAAACTAAAACCTTTGGAGAGGGGAACTTTAAGAGATAAAATTGAGGCTTATTCTAAAAAGGTTGGATATTCTTTAAGCAAAATATATGTAATAGATGGATCTAAGAGATCATCAAAAGCAAATGCTTTTTTCAGTGGACTTGGTTCCAGAAAAACTATAGCTTTATTCGATACTTTGATTGAGAAACATACTGAAGATGAATTGCTAGCTGTTTTAGCTCATGAGGTAGGGCATTATAAAAAGAAACATATTTTAACATCTTTGATTTTGTCTATAATACAATTAGGACTAATGTGTTTTTTATTTGAATTGTGTTTATATGAAGAAAATATATCAAGAGCTCTAGGATCTGATAAAATAGTTTTTCATTTGGGTTTAGTCGGATTTGGCGTTTTGTATAGCCCTATTGGAACTATTGTAGGGATATTTATGAACGTTCTTAGTAGGAAGAATGAATTTGAAGCTGATGCATATGCCAAAAAAACTTTTAAAGGTCCGTCATTAGAATTAGCACTAAAAAAATTATCTGTAGATAATTTAACTAATCTATATCCTCATCCACTTTATGTTTTTATGCATTATTCTCACCCACCTTTACTGAAAAGATTAGAAGCTTTAAACAAATAATTTTTATTCAAGAAGAGTTTTTTTAATAAAACTCCTTGCTAAGGAAAATGATTTTTTTCGTGCTGTAGGATTTCCTCCAGAATAAACACCTCTTGTCACACAAAAAGAGAATCCTATTTTTTGAAGAAATGCATTAGACATAGGTAGATTAATGTAATTCATTAATACGTGTCCCTCACTGTTCAATTTGAACATGCAATCACTAAAGTTATATGCGTCTTCTTTTTTATGAACTTTAGAATTAGTATCAAATGAGTGGTATGAATTTTCAAATATTGTTACATCAATATTAGCTGCAGGTCTCAATTTACTCGCCAAGTCTTCACAAGGCTTTGATGGAGTCCAATTATCTAATTCTCCAATTAAAATATGTATTGGAGATTTGGTAAAATCTCTGTTTTCCGGGTCTATAAAACATGGAGGATAAAAGGCTAGATGAGAAGCAAAACTAATTGTTTTATTAATTGCATTTTTAACCGGTAGCCAGCCTGAAAAAAGTGTAACTCCTCCTCCAAGACTCCAACCAACAATAGAAATTTTTTCTTTATCAATTTTTGGATGAGCAGATAAAACTTCTAAAGCTTTATATGCATCTAGAATCATTGCTGCCATTGTAATCTCAGTCTGAGTACCTACCGTTGAAGTTATGTTTCTACTTTTAAAACTATTTAATTCAAAAGTCGCTATTCCCATTTGTCTAAACATTTCTAGATATTGAAAATGATGTTCTGCCCATCCATAACTGCCTGCAACACCGATTACTAGTGGAATTTTTTCTGATTCAGCTATGACAGGTATTATTAAAGTTCCATAAACCTCTTGTTTCTCTTGATTTTTAAGATCTGATATTATATCATTAAAAGAAAAAGGGTTTGCACTACTAAATGTTATCTTTTCTATAGAAAATTGTGAAAAAAGAGTTGATGTAAATAAATACAAACAAAAGAGTAGATATTTTTTAGTATTCAAAATTTTAATCATACAATCTTATAACTTGACCATTTTGATCACTTTCAACAATTTCTGAATAGGTTTCAGCTAACTTTTCCATCGGAATTATATTGTAACCTGGAAAAAGATGCCCATATTTTTCTTCAGAATCTTTAACTAATCCAGGGGAGATTACGTTCACTCTAATATTATTTTTTATTTCTAGAATAACTGCTTTCACAAAACTATGAATAGCACCATTAACCAAAGCTGCTCCTGTTGTCATTTTCACTGGTTCATCAGCTAGAATACCTGTAGTTAATGTAAATGATCCTCCAGGAGTAATATAATTTTGACCTATTTGCACAAGATTTACTTGACCCATCATTTTATTTTTAATTCCAATGTAAAAGTCATCTTGAGATATATCATTAAATGGAGCCCAAATAACTTGTCCTGCTATAGAAATTACTGCATCAAATTTAATATTGTTTTCAAATAATTGTTTGATTGAGTCTTTGTTTGATAGATCTAAATAAATTTCACCGTTTTTTCTACCTGCAGTAATAATGCTATGATTTTTCGAAAGGAAAGAAACAACTTTCTTTCCAATTGTTCCTTCTCCACCAATAACAAGAATTTTCATTTTCCTTTAATTTTTAACACCTGTTACAACTAGTGTACCAGCCCAATTATTTTTTTTACCTGATCTCCATTTTTTTACATTTGAAAATCCAACTTCTTTAAAAATATTTATCCAATCTTTTTCTTTTAGAAGGATCATTGTATTCACATTAGTCTCATCAGGCCAGCCATGTGAAATTTCATTTTCATAATAAAAATCTACACCCATAATTAATCTCCCTCCAATTTTTATCCAATTACTGTATATGTGGTTAATTATTTTTTTTGGATTATTAAAATAGTAAAATACTTCCATTGAATGAACTAAATCAACAGGTTTTTCTGGGATCCATTGTAAAAGATTAGAGCAGAAATAATCATTTTTTTTGTCAAGTGAAATTGCTTTATCTATCATTTTTGAAGAACCATCAACTCCAATTGAATTGCTACATTCTTTATTTTTAGAAACTTTTCTAACAACCCATCCATTTCCACATCCTGCATCAATAAAAGAAAAGTTTTTGAGGCTTTTATAAGCAAATCCTAACATGTCCTGAACAGATTTAGTATGATTTTTCTCCATTCCTTTATCTCTTCCTATAACAGCCCAGTCACTAAAAATATCAATAGGATTTTTTTTCATATTTTAACTATTTAAATCAAAAATAAAAAAGCAATAGATAAATTAAACCTATTGCTTTAAATTATATTAGAATTAAATTTTGATTATTAGGACGACAAGATTTATATCAAAATTATTTTTTTCTTTTAAAAAATTTATTCATTTTTTTCTTTTCTTCATCAGCAAGCTCAGAGTCTACTAGTATTCTCCCACTGTGTTCATCTGTTATAATTTTTTGTCTTGCAGCAATTTCCATTTGCACTTGAGGAGGAATAGTAAAATATGATCCTCCGGCAGCACCTCTTTCTAAAGCCACTATTGCAAGACCATTTTTAACATTTTTTCTAATTTTTTTATATTCAGAAAACAATAAACCATCTATTTTAGTTTCAAATTCAGAAGATTTTTTTGATAACAATTTTTCTTCTTTTTCTGTTTCTTTTAGTATTTCATCAAGCTCAGATTTTTTTGCTGAAAGATGATTTTTTCTTTCCTTAAGTTTCTGTTTTAGCTGGTCAATGACTTCTTTTTTTTCTTCTTTTTTTGCAGCAAATTCTTTAATTCTTTTTTCAGCTAATTGAATTTCTAATTCCTGAAACTCTTGTTCTTTTACAATGGAATTATATTCTCTATTATTTCTAACCTTCTTAAGGTTGTCTTCATATTTTTTATGATTTTCTTTTGCTACTTCAATTAAATTTTTTTGTTCTTTGGATTGAAAATCATAATCACTAATTTCATTATCAAAATTAGCCAGCTTTTCTTTCAATTCATTAATTTCATTTTCTAAATCACTAACTTCAAGTGGTAATTCACCCCTAACATTTTTTATCTGGTCAACTCTAGAATCAATAAGTTGTAAATCATATAACGCTCTGAGTTTTTCTTCTACTGTCGATTTAGTTTCTTTTGCCATTTTATTTATATTTTACTGGGTTAGTTGCGGTTTCAGCCAAAGCGACCCCAAAATTAGGCATTTTTTCATTAAGATATTCCATAATCAAATTTTTTGTGTATTGTTCACTTTCAAAATGTCCAATATCTAGTAACAGTATTTTTTTTTCTGCTTTAAAGAAATCATGATATTTTAGATCCGAAGTAATTAAAGCATCTGCAGACTGAGCAATTGAAGGAATTATCGAAAAACTCCCTGAGCCTCCTAGTACGGCAACTTTATGAATTTTTGTATTAATCAGCGGACTATGTTTTACTAATGGAACTTTCATTTTTAATTTGATCTTTTTAATAAAATCTTCTTCGCTCAATGGGTTTTGAAGAAATCCAATCATGCCAAAGCCAACATCTTGATTAGAGTTTTCAAGATTAATTATTTCAAAAGAAATCTCTTCATATGGATGATATTTATATAGTGTCTCTAAAATTATTTTTTGTAAATGCTTCTGAAATAACATATTGATTTGAATTTCTTTGACATTTTGTTTTTTTGATTTTTTCCCGACATATGGATTGGAAATTTCATTTCCTTTATAACTGCCAATCCCATCAATTTTAAAGCTACACTCTTCATAATTTCCAATTTTCCCTCCTCCAACATCCTGAAGTTTTTTTAAAAGAATATTGGCTTTATTTTCTGGAATATATGTAATCAATTTTTTTAATGTATTTTTTTCAGGCATAAGAATTTGAGTTTTTTTAAGACCAATTACTTTTGATATCTTATAATTAACTCCAAACTTATGTTTATCTAAAGCTGTGTGAATAGCGTATATCGCTATATCATTTTTAATAGCTTTAATTATTGTTTTTTGAACATAATTTTCTCCGGTAAGTTTTTTTATGCCTGAAAAAATTATTGGATGGAAACTTACTATCAAATTATATTTTTTATTAATAGCTTCATCTACAACATCTTCTAGTGAATCAATTGTGATAAGTATTCCAGTGCAAATTTTTTGATTATCACCAACTAACAATCCCACATTATCATACTCTTCAGCATATGTCAATGGGGCCCAGTTTTCAAGAACTTTAATTACTTCTTGGATTTTCATCAAAAGCTGTTGGTATACAAATATAACACTATCTTTCAGGTGATGAAAAATCTTCGCTTTCTTCTTTTCCCTTTTTCCATTTCGTATGGTCTAATAATTTTCATAAGAAACCTTTTTTTTAATATTGGAGTTTTTACTTCTAAAAAATTCAACATATTAAGCATTGGTGTAGGTAATTTGTCCATGGGAGGAACAGGTAAATCAATTCTTGTAGAGTATTTGATTTTACATTTAAAGGATAAATATAAACTGGCTACCCTAAGTAGAGGTTACGGAAGATCATCAAAGGGATTCATAATTGCTAAAAAAAAGTCTTTACCCTCTGAAGTTGGAGATGAACCTTTCCAATTTTTAAATAATCATCCAGAAATAAAAGTTACTGTATGTGAAAATAGAAGGATTGGAGTTGAAAAAATAAAAACAAAACTTCCTGAAATTAATCTTATAATTTTTGATGACTTAATGCAGCATCGATGGGTTAAAAGCGATTTTTTAATTGCCACCACTTCTTTCCACAAACCGTTTTTTGACGACCATTTATTTCCTGTTGGAATGTTAAGAGAACAAAAACAAGAAATTAAGCGTGCAGATGTTATTCTGATTACCTCAACTCCCT
Source organism: Flavobacteriaceae bacterium (assembly GCA_029245825.1). Taxonomy (GTDB): domain Bacteria; phylum Bacteroidota; class Bacteroidia; order Flavobacteriales; family Flavobacteriaceae. The sequence goes on along the minus strand of JAQWON010000126.1, from coordinate 1,443 downwards.
TAAATATAGAGAATGATGAAAAAAATTATTTTTTAAATAAAATTAAAATCTTTTATCCCGGCAAGGTCTTTTTTACAAGACTAGGATATTCAAATTGCCTTTTTAATTTTGATCACAAAATTTCTGATAAAATTTTAGCTAAAGAGTCATTTGTGTTAGTTACTGGAATTGCAGATTCATTTGGTATTGTTGAGTATTTAAAATTGAATGATTATAGTTTTGAACATCTTAAATATTCAGACCACCATAATTATTCTATAAATGACTGTGAACTCATTAATAAAAAAGGGAAGGATAAAATTATTTTAACTACAGAAAAAGATTTTGGAAAATTGTCATTAAAATTAAAATCTTTAAAGCTTTATTATATAAAAGTATATCTTGATTTCTTTAACGAAAGTGAGGCTAATGCATTTAATAATTTAGTACAAACTAGATTATCTTCTATGTAATGTGTTTTTGCGCCTTATATGATGATCGAACAAGCGGACCACTTTCTACATGTCTAAAACCAAGGTCTTCACCAATTTTTTTATAATCATCAAAAACTCTAGGCTCAATAAATGATTTTACTGAAAGATGTTTTTTTGAGGGTTGAAGATATTGTCCAATTGTTAGAACATCAACTCCAACTTCTCTTAGATCTTCTAAGGATTCAATAACTTCTTCTCTTTGTTCACCTAAACCTAACATTATTCCAGATTTAGTTCTCTTTACTCCCTTATCTTTTAAATATTTCAATACGCTTAAACTTCTATCGTACTTTGCTTGAATTCTAACTTCTTTAGTTAATCTTCTAACAGTTTCCAAATTATGAGAAATTACTTCGGGTTCAACATCAATAATTCTATCCAGGCTAGTTTCATCTCCTTTAAAATCAGGAATAAGTGTTTCAAGAGTAGTGCCAGGATTCAACCTTCTAATAGTAATAATAGTTTCTCGCCATAAAATGGAACCATTATCTTTCAAATCATCTCTATCAACTGATGTTATAACTGCATGTTTTATACCCATAATCTGAATAGATTTTGCAACTTTAATAGGTTCTTTCCAGTCTACTTCATCTGGTCTTCCAGTTTTTACGTTACAAAAACCACATGACCTAGTACAAGTATTCCCTAATATCATAAATGTAGCTGTTCCTTCTCCCCAACATTCACCCATATTTGGGCAGCTGCCAGAGGAACAAATTGTATTAAGTTTATATTTATCTACAAGTTTTCTGAGGCCTGAGTAATTTTTCCCTGTAGGTAACTTTACCCTTAACCAGTCAGGTTTTTTGCGAGTAGTTTCTTTATCTATGATTTCAAGTTTTAAATTCCAAAGATACGAAGTTGACCTACAGACTCAAAAGATAAAGTAAAGTAAATCCAATCAAAAAAGAAATTCCTAAAACGCTGAGTAATTTCATAATCTTATTAGGATGATCTGATATGGGCATAT
>JAQWON010000122.1 GCA_029245825.1 Flavobacteriaceae bacterium | reverse complement strand
GAAATATGAATTTCTATTACAGGAGAATCAATAGATTTTATAGCGTCAGCTATTCCAACAGAGGTATGAGTATATGCTGCTGCATTTAGTAAAATTCCATCCGCAGAAAATCCCTCTTTTTGAAGATGATCAATTATTTCGCCTTCAATATTAGATTGAAAATATTTAAATGAAATATTTGGGTATTCAGATTTTAAATCCTCATAAAAAGTTTCAAAACCCTTGCTGCCATAGATTTCTGTCTCCCTAGTGCCTAACAAATTAAGATTTGGGCCGTTGATAATACAAATTTTCATATATCTTTTTGAGCTAAATTACTTAAAAAAATGCTCGAGTTAATATCATCCTTTTTAATTTTACCAAATACGAAAAATTATTAATCTCATTTTTTAAAATTGAGCTGGAAAAATATAATTAAAGATTTTATTCAATACATGAAAATTGAGCGGGGTCTCTCTGAGAACTCTATTAAAAATTATATAATTGATGTTAATGAATTAATGCATTTCATAAAAAAAAATGAAATCAGCGAAAAGCCACAAAACTGTTCTAAAGAGACTATTCAAGAATTTATCTACAAACAGTCTAAACAAAATAGTCCGTATACACAAGCAAGGAGAATTTCGGGCCTGAAGAGTTTTTTTAACTTTTTAGTATTTGAAAACTATATTAAATCATCTCCTGCAGAATTAATTGAAAGTCCAAAATTAGGTAGAAAACTACCAGAAGTACTCAATGTAAATGAAATTGAACTAATAATGTCAAAAATCAAATTAAGTGATTTTATAGGATATCGAAATAGAGCGATTTTAGAAACACTTTACGGAAGCGGATTAAGAGTTAGTGAGTTAATTAATTTAAATATTTCAAATGTTTTTAATAACGAAAATTTAATAAAAGTAGTTGGAAAAGGAAGAAAAGAAAGACTAGTTCCGCTTGGAAATTATTCAAAAAAATACATCAAATTATATTTCGAAAAATATCGATCAAAACTAAACATATCATCAAAATCTTCAGATATTCTCTTTTTAAATAGAAGGGGTGGCAAAATTTCACGGGAAATGATTTATTTAATAATTAAAAATATAGTTAAGATTTCGGGGATTAGAAAAAATATTAGCCCACATAGTTTTAGACATTCTTTTGCAACACATCTTTTAGAGAATGGAGCCGATCTTAAAGTTATTCAAATCATGATGGGGCATGAAAGCATAACAACTACGGAGATATACACACATTTAGATAATAAATACTTGAAAAAAATTCTTATGACTCATCACCCAAGAAACTAATCTAGCTAATTTACTATTAGTCTAAATCCATCTCCATGGACATTTATAATTTCAATACTTTTGTCCTGTCCTAAAATCTTTCTCAGTTTTGCTATATAAACATCCATGCTTCTTGAAGTGAAATAGCTTTCATCACGCCAAATCTTACTTAGAGCAACATTTCTGGGCAATAGGTCATTTTTGTATAAAATTAATAACCGAAGTAATTGACTCTCTTTTGGAGACAGCTTTATTGAATCATTTGACTCATATGATAATAATCTAAATTTAGAATTAAAATTAAATTTTCCTATTTCAAATAAAATTTCTTCAGCCTCAGGCATTTCAATTAGACTCTTCCTTTTAAGAATAGCCTTTATTTTAGCCAACAAAACCTCAGAATCAAAAGGCTTTGTTAAATAATCATCTGCACCAATTTTAAAACCCCTCAAAATATCTTCCTTTAATGTTTTTGCCGTCAAAAAAATAATTGGCAAATTTTCTTTTTTTTCTCTAATTTCTTTAGCTAAAGTAAAGCCATCTTTGTATGGCATCATGACATCTAATATACAGAGATCAAAATCATCCTTAAAACATTTTTCATATCCATCTTTACCATTGGAGGCAAGAACAACATGGTAGTTGTTAAGAGATAAATAATCTTTTAATATGCTCCCAAAGTTATAGTCATCTTCAACTATCAATATTTTTTTTAAATTGCTTCTCACTTACTTCAAAGGTAGTTTTATAATAAATTTTGTTCCATCTTTAATTTTACTTATCAATTCAATTTTCCCCTTGTGAAGTTCTATAATTTTTTTAACGTAACTTAAACCTAATCCATGACCTTTAACATCATGAATATTACCCGTTCCCTTTCTATAAAACTTATCAAAAATCAACCTTTTGGTTGATTTATCCATTCCAATACCATTGTCTTCTATATTTATTTGAAGATAATTATCTATGATTTTTGTGCCTATTTTTATTATTGGAATGTTTTCTGAATATTTTAATGCATTATCCAAAATATTAACAAACACATTAGTTAAATGATCAAAATTACCAATAATATTAGACTCATAAGCTTTGTAATCAACATCTATTTTTCCCTTTTTGTTTTGTAAAATTAGTTTCACATGATAAATTGAATTCTTAATTATTTCGTCTATATTAACACTTTCCATTTTGATTGGCAAAATACCTTTTTCTAGTTGAGAAATAAGAAGTATATCTTCAACTTGAGATAACATTCGATTATTTTCTTCCTTAATTACCTTTATATAATCTTTAACTTTAGAAGCCCTACCTATTGCTTTTGGATTTTTTATCGCATCTAATGCCAGATTGATTGTGGCTATTGGTGTTTTAAACTCATGAGACATATTATTTATAAAATCTGATTTTATTTCAGAAATCTTTTTTTGATAAATAATTTGATAAATTGCTGTTGTGGAAACTATTAACACAAATAACGTTAGGAGTATTGAAAGTCCAGCAACACTTATAATTGAAGAAAAAACATATCTATCTTTTTCAGGAAATGAGACTACTAAAGTGTAGGGGCTTTCACCTTTATCATTAACAAAAATAGGTGTTTTATATGATGGTCCTGACTGTGATTCAATATAACTATTAGATTTTATTTTAGTTGCTAAACCATTGTTATATATACCGAACTCAAATTCAGTGTTGATGTTCTTTGTTCTCAATTCCGCTTCTAGTAGAGTTTTTAATTCAATAGAACTAACTCTTCTATGAATAGGAATGGTAGATGAATAATCTAAAAAAGCTGAGCGATACTTAGCTTGATCAAAAATATTTATTCTTTCAACAGATTTTAATTTACTTATGGAAGAAGCAAATCTATTTTCACGATTAAAAATCTGATCATTATTTAAAATTGTAGTTGTCTTTACATTTTTAAGATCTTTAACATTCTCTTCCTTTTCAATATTTAAGTTAATTTCTGATAAGTTTATGTTATAATCTTCCTCTAGAATACCATAAGCATAAAAAGATGTCAAATTACTGCTAATATTCTCATCCATGAAAAGAAAAACATCAGTATAATTTGATTCGTTCGGAGTTCCAACTGAATCAATTAATCTTTCAAAAGCATTGATGTAATCACTAATTTCTCTGTCTTGTATCTGAGATGAAACTATCTTCAAAGATTGGACTACTGATAGGGAGAATTCCTCTTCCTTATCTTTCCAAGCTGAATAGGTCCAATAAACTTGAACTACAATTATCGCTACAAGAGATGACAACATTAAACCAACTAATATTATAAAAAAATTTTTCTTCAAAACAGAATTAATTCTTTAAAATAAATAATTTAATAATACAAATTTCAAAAAAAATGATAAGCTAATCTAAAGCTTTAATTTTTAAGTATGTTTTTTCAAGTTCTAAAATAGTGTCTTTCCAGAATTTATTATTAATAATATAATCTGACAATGGTATTTTATCCTTGTCATCAAATTGATTAGAAATTCTTTTTTTAATTTCATCTAGATAAAATACATATATTTTAATTAATCGCTTTATAAGATCTTTAAAAGGAGATATTAATAGAATAATTTTATCAAAATATTCTTGCGTTGCATGTTCAAAAATGATTGCAGATTCATAAAAGATTATTTTAGATTTTTGTTTTTTTATAAATTTATTGA
>JAQWON010000109.1 GCA_029245825.1 Flavobacteriaceae bacterium | reverse complement strand
TATTTCTAAAAATCTCAGAAGAATTAGAGTTTTTTTTTACGATCCAAGATTTTGATTCTATCTCTGAATTTAATTGATTGGGCAGCCAACCAGAATATCCTAAAAAAAACTTTATATCATTAATATTTAATTGTTTGTTATTCACCAAAGAAATTATTTTTTTAAAATCACCTCCCCAATAAAGATCATTTTGAATTTGAATACTATCAGGAATCAAATTTTCCATTTTATGCACAAAAAATAAATTTTCTTGATCTACTGGACCACCATAATATAAAGGAAAATCATATTCCATTTCAATCATTATATCATTTGTAGTATAATTAAGTGGATTATTTATTATGAACCCAAAAGAACCATTGTAGTTATGTTCTACTAATAAAATTATAGATCGATGAAAATTATCGTCACCAATAACTGATGGATCTGCAATAAGTAATGATCCTGGATTCAAGTTAGATTGTAATTAAGATAAAATTCTAAAATTTTTGAGAGGACAAAAAAAGCTTCCTTTAAGGAAGCTTTTTATGCTTTTAATTTAACGATTTTAGTTTACTGAACTTGAGAGTTCTGCACCGGCTTTAAACTTTACTACATTTTTTGCAGCAATTTTTATAGTTGCACCAGTTTGTGGATTTCTTCCGTCACGAGCTGCTCTTCTTGTAACAGACCACGATCCAAATCCAACAAGAGAAACACGACCGCCTCCCTTAAGCGTACTGCCAACGCCACCAACCATAGCTTCTAAAGCTAGTTTTGCAGCAGCTTTAGATATTCCTGCTCCAGCTGCCATAGCATCTATTAATTCTGATTTATTCATAATTTATAAATTAAAGTTATTTCTACTAACAAATGTATACTCTTAAAGCATAACTCCAAGAAAAAAAGCTCTGAAATACCTACTATTGTTAATAAATTGAGACTTTTGTTAATAATAATAGTCATTATAAAGCTATTTCACGTAAATATTTTCATCAAAAGTATATCCATTAAGTAAGTCATGGGCTGACATACGTTTCTTATTAGGTATTTGAATTTGCTTACAAACAAGATAACCTTCTTTATGGGAAATCAATATTTTTTTGTCTTTTATGATTAATCTATGAGATTTATTTTGATTTTCACATATAATTGAATCTGAATCAAAAATTTTCATAACTATAGATGTTTTTTTGGTTTTTAATGTCACCCATGCACCAGGCGATGGGGATAAACCTCTGATCATTGATTTAATTTCATTTATTTTTTTTTCAAGATTTAGATGAGAATTTTCAGCATTAATTTTTGGGGCTAGTTTAATGTTATCTAATAATTTTTGGGGTTTTGCTGTTATTTTATTTTTGGAGAGCCCATCAATTGTTTCACATAGCAATTGACTTCCTTCAAATGAAAGTTTGTGATGAAGAGTCCCTGCAGTTTCATTTTGAGAGATTTCTACCTTCTTTTGAAGAAGAATATCTCCTGAATCAATATTTTCATTTATATAAAAAGTTGTTACTCCAGTATATTTCTCATTATTTATTATAGTCCAATTTATTGGCGCTGCCCCTCTATAATTGGGTAATAAAGAAGCATGAAGATTAATAGTTCCAACAAGCGGTATCTCCCAAATTTTTTTTGGCATCATTCTAAATGCTACAACAATTATAAAATCTGGTTTTAGTGATTTAATTTTTTCTACAAAATAATCATCCTTCATATTTTCTGGTTGAAATAAATCTAATCCATTTTGAATCGCAAAATTTTTAATATCAGACGATTTTAATTTTTTGCCTCTTCCCGCTCTTTTATCTATTGCAGTTACAACAGCAAGAATATTAAATTTTTGTTCCAGAAGTTTTTTTAAACAAACAACTGCAAATGATGGGGTGCCAAAAAAAACTATTTTGTTCTTTAACATGATTAATAATTAATAAAATGATTTGATTTTAGATGTTTCAATATTTCTAAAACACGATTTTCAATTGTATCTGGTTTAATTTCAAATAGCTGTATTTTATATTTTATATATATAGATCTTATATACTTATGGATTTGAATAGACTGCTCATAAGATTCTTTTCTCTCACTATCAGTTTTGTATATTTTTTTCCATGGAGGCAAAATAAAAGCTATGTCATATGAATAGTCTTCAAGTTTAAATTTTATATTGTTATAAGATTTTTTTATGTAATTAAGATATGCAAATATATCATGAAGACCTCTATCAAAAAAAATAACAGGTTTTCTTTTTGATAAAGATAAATTAGATGATTCAATGTATTGTTCTTTTCTTTTTTTTATAAGTCTCTTGCTAAATTCTATTGGTTTATCTGAAAAATAATTTTCTGTTCCCTTCAACTGTTCTAGTTTCATTATTTCTCTTGAAACTTCTTTAAAACAATAAAAGTTTTTTTTAGACAAAGAATTTATTATCTCAGTTTTACCCGAACCTGGGCCGCCAGTTATGACTATTTTGCAATTATTTTTTTTCTTTATATCCAAAAGATTTTAAATTATATTTGTTTATAAATTCATTTCTTAATCCTTTAAAAATGAATAATTACGAATTTTATTCCAGGTTTCATGAACAATTAAAAAAATCTCAATCTTGGCCTGGTAGATATGTGTTTAAATTTATTTTAAAATCGAATCATCCAGATCGGAACAAGTTAGAAGATTTTTTTAAAAAATTTAAAAAAAAAATATCTGTTCGTTCATCATCCAAACAAAATTATATTAGTATAACGATAATGGTTTCGCTTATATCTTCTGAAGATGTAATTTTAATGTATAAAAGGGTTTCTAAGATTAAAGGTGTAATAATGATTTAATTAAATGAAAAGATTTTAAATAATTTCTATGAATTTTATTAATTTGCGGTATAATAAAGCCTTCCTTGCTTAATCAAAAAGATAATTTAATGGAAAATTCTTTAGAATATAATACCAAAAGGTCAAAGCTTGTAATTCCTGAATATGGCAGGCATGTTCACAGAATGATTGATCAGTTATTAAATACAGAAAATAAAGAGGCTAGAAACCAGATGGCTAAAGCAATAATTGGTGTCATGGGAAACTTGAACCCTCATTTAAGGGACGTTACTGATTTTCAACACAAGCTATGGGATCAACTACATATAATGTCAGAATTTAATTTAGATGTTGATAGTCCTTATGAAAAACCACTAAAAAAAGTTATTGAAGAAAAGCCTAATAAGTTGTCATATCCACGAACTAATCTAAAATATAGATTCTATGGTAATAACATAATTCGAATGATTTATATAGCAAAAGAATGGGAGCAGGGCCAGTTAAAGGATGCGCTAGTTTATTCAATAGCAAATCATATGAAAAAATGCTTTCTAAATTGGAATAAGGATACTGTTGAAGATAGTTTAATTTTTGAGCATTTAAATGAACTATCTGAAGGAAAACTAAAAGTTAATCCTGAACTATTACCTTTAACAGAGTCATCAGAATTTCTTAAAGCACGATCAAAGAATGGAAATGGGCCTAAAAGTAACTCTAAACACAGAAAGAGAAATAATCGTAAAAGGTATTAGTACATTCTATGTCAAGTTTTAAAATAGAGGGAGGTCATAGCTTGAAAGGAGAAATTACTCCTCAGGGAGCAAAGAATGAAGCTCTACAAGTTATTTGCTCTGTTCTTCTAACATCTGAAAAAGTAACTTTATCAAATGTTCCTGATATACTTGATGTAAATAGACTGATAAGTATATTGCAAAACATTGGGGTTAAGGTAAAAAAAAATAAGTCAGGCGAATATCTATTTCAAGCAAATAAAATTGATAAAGATTATTTAGATTCTCCAGAATTTAAGGAGAAAGCAAAAGGATTAAGGGGATCAGTAATGCTTGTTGGACCTTTGCTTGCTCGTTTTGGCAAAGGATGTATTCCAAGACCTGGAGGTGATAAAATTGGAAGAAGAAGACTTGATACTCACTTTGAAGGATTAAAAGCACTTGGAGCTAAATTTAGCTATGATAAAGACGATCATTTTTTTACAGTTGAGGCAGATAAACTTCATGGCACCAATATTTTGTTAGATGAGGCCTCTGTAACTGGAACTGCAAATATTTTAATGGCAGCAGTTTTAGCTGAAGGCAAAACTACTATTTATAACGCTGCTTGTGAACCCTATATTCAGCAGCTGTGTAAAATGTTAATTGGTATGGGTGCAAAGATAGATGGTATTGGATCTAATTATCTAGTTATTGAGGGAGTTGATCAATTAATAGGTGTCAAACATCATATTTCACCAGATATAATTGAAATAGGTAGTTGGATAGGTTTAGCTGTAATGACTAAAAGTGAGATTACAATAAAAAATGTAGATTGGAATTATCTTGGCCAGATACCTTCTATTTTTTCTCGTTTAGGAATTAAAATAATTCGAAAAGGGTCAGACATGCATGTTCCAATTCATTCTAAAGGATATAAAATCCAAAATTATATTGATGGTTCTATCATGACTATTTCTGACGCTCCATGGCCTGGTTTTACTCCTGATTTGTTAAGTGTTATTCTTGTTATAGCTACTCAAGCTAAGGGAAGTGTCTTAATTCATCAAAAAATGTTTGAGAGTCGTTTATTTTTCGTTGACAAATTAATTGACATGGGTGCTAAAATTATTTTATGTGATCCCCACAGAGCAACGATTATTGGACATAATTTTAAATCTCAATTAAAAGGAACTATTATGACTTCACCTGATATAAGAGCCGGTATAGCTTTATTGATTGCAGCTCTTTCAGCAAAAGGCACTAGTGTAATTAATAACATTGAGCAAATTGATCGTGGATATGAAAAAATTGATATCAGGTTAAAATCTCTTGGCGCAAGAATTGAAAGGATTTAGATTTACTAATTTACTTCCCCTAATTTTATTTACTAGAAATTTTCAAATTATATTTTTTAAATTTTTATTTCTGGTGTAAGAATCCATTTTGTCATATTCCCCAAAAATCTCATGTAATTTATTATATCTGTAATCAAAAATCTCACCTAGTTGTTTCTTTATGACTAGTTGATGTAATAATTTACCAAAAACGCCATAAGGAACTCTATAGTCAACAATGTCTTCCATTTCAACACCATTTTTTATTTCTCGAATAAAGTGTTTATGATGCCAGAAGGAATATGGGCCAAATCTTTGTTCATCCACAAAATAGCTTCCTTCTTTAACATTTGTAATTTCAGTTACCCAATTCATTCTAATTCCAAAAAGAGGACTGACAGAATATTTAATTATTTGACCAGGGTAAATAGATCTATTGTCAGAATGGATAATTTTAAAATTCATATAATCAGGAGTTATTACACATAAATTTTTTGGATCAGAAAAAAAACCCCATGCTTTTGAGACTGAAATTGGCAAAGATTGTTTTTTCTTTATTTGAAAAAAATTCATACAGTTAAAATTCATAATTTTATAAATCTATTTTTAAATTAGCAACAAAATAAAACAAAATTTATCATGAAAAAATTAAACTTAGCGCTATTACTAAAAAACCTTTTATTATCTACTTTCTTTCTTTTTATTCCTTTTACAGGATTATCTCAGGTAAAAACACCTCAGCCTAGTCCTGCTTCTAAAATAATTCAAACTGTTGGTCTTACTGAAATAACAGTTGAGTTTTCAAGACCCTCTATGAAAGGAAGAGAAATTATGGGAGAACTTGTTCCATATGGTAAAATTTGGAGAACAGGAGCAAATCAGAATACCAAAATTACTTTTTCTGATCCCGTAAAATTAAATGGACAAAATCTTGATAAGGGTTCATATGCCATCTATACTAGACCGGGTGAAGATATGTGGGAGGTTTTTTTCTACAAAAAAAGTGACAATTGGGGGAATCCAAAAAAATGGGAGGCATCTGAAATTGCGGTAGCCCTTGAAGTTCCTGTTACAAATCTTGATAATTCAGTTGAAACTTTTAGTATATGGATTTCGAGTCTTTCTAATAATGGAGCTAAACTTAATATAGCTTGGGAAAAAACGAGAATAACTGTAAATGTTGAAGTACCAACTGTTAATAAAGCTGCAGCGAGTATAAATGAAACACTTAAAAATAATCCAAAAGCAAGAGACTATTATAATGCTGCTCGTTATTATTTAGAGGAAAATCAGGATTTAAATTTGGCGAAAAAATGGATAGCTAAGGCTGTCGAAATGGAAGATGATCATTACTGGATGTTTCGTTATCAAGCATTAATCCTTGCAGATTTAGGTGATATTAAAAATGCAATTCAAGCAGCAGAAAAATCTCTTGAATTAGCACAAGAGAATGGAAACAATGACTATGTTCGAATGAACAATAAGTCAATAGCTGAATGGACCGCCATGAATTGAATTAGTCTTTGGCCTTTAAATAATTTTTATTGAAGACAAAAACTTTAATAAAAGTGAAAAAATAATAGTTAAGATTGCTCCTATTAGGTTAAGCCAAAGATATCCCACAATATCTAAATAGTAAATTGACAATACAATTATTTGAGATATTATTGCTCCTACGAAAACAGCTTTTCCATTGACGTATTTTATGAAGAATGCAGTTAAAAAGACACCCAAAACTGTACCATAGAAAATTGATCCAATAATATTCACATATTCTATTAGATTCTCAAATAGATTTCCAACTGTTGCAAATAATATTGCAATTAAGCCCCAAAACAGTACAAATCCCTTCGCAACATTTACATAATGCTTTTCACTAAGATTTGGAAAGCCTCTTTTATAAAAGTCAATAAGCGAAGTTGTTGCTAATGCATTTAGTTCAGAAGCAGTTGAGCTCATTGCAGCTGAAAGTATAACAGCAATTAATAAGCCTATCAATCCAGTTGGCAAGTACTTTAGTATATAAAAAATAAAGACGTAATCTTTGTCATTGCTCTCAACAGATGGTAAAGCTTTTTCTATTAAGGCTTTTGCTTTAATTCTATTTTGCTTTTCTTTTTTTTGAAGAAAAAGATATTCTTTTTTATATGTGTCGTTTTCAAAAAAATCTTTTCTGTTAAGAAAGTTTAATTTTTTACTATGAAGTTCAAAATTTTCATTTTCAAGTTTTAGAAAATCTGTTTTAAACTCAGATTTTTTGATCAATTCTGTAGCTTTTGGATTAAAATGAATAGGTGCTTTTTCAAACTGAAAAAAAACAAAAACCATTACACCTGTTAAAAGGATGAAAAATTGCATTGGTATTTTTAAAAAACCATTCATTATTAACCCTTTTTGACTCTCTAAAAGTGATTTTCCCGAAAGATATCTTTGGACTTGACTCTGGTCAGTTCCAAAATAAGAAAGTGCAAGAAAAAGACCTCCAGTTAATCCACTCCATATAGTATAACGACTTTTAGGATCAATATTAAAATCAACAAGGTTTAATTTTCCATTTATTCCTGCTATATCTAGTGCTCGAGAAAAATCAATTTCTTCTGGAAAGCTTTTATTTAAAAAAACAAAAGCAAGAGACATTCCTAAAAAAATGACAAACATTTGTTGTTTTTGAGTAAGGCTTACAGCTTGAGTTCCGCCAAAGAGAGTATAAAAAATAACTAGTAAACCAATTACTATCACCAAAATTTTTAAATTCCATCCAAGAATTACACTTAAAATTATGGCAGGAGCATATATAGTAATCCCTGCTGCTAAACCTCTTT
>JAQWON010000105.1 GCA_029245825.1 Flavobacteriaceae bacterium | reverse complement strand
TTCGATTAATTAAGCGATCTCCTACTCAATTTTTTATGACATGGACTCTTCAAGGCATGTGGGTCTCACTTTGCTCTGCTTGTGCTTTAACTGCAATGGCGAGTGATCAAGGTTTGATAATTAATGCTTGGTTTTACACGGGAAGTTTTTTATTTCTTTTTGGACTAGCAATAGAGATAGTTGCTGATTATCAAAAAACGATTTTCAGAAGAGATCAAAAAAATAAAGAGGACTTCATAAAAACAGGTCTTTGGTCTTTGTCAAGGCATCCTAACTATTTAGGAGAAATTATTTTATGGCTTGGTATTTCAGTAATATCTTTTTCTTCATTATCTGATTGGCAATACATCACATTAATCTCTCCAATTTTTACTTATCTTCTCCTAGTTCATATAAGTGGTGTAAGAATTTTAGAATCGAATGGAAAGAAGAAATGGGGACATTTAAAAACCTACAATGATTACATTGATAAAACTCCTATGCTTTTATTTAAATGGTAACAAATATTTTACTTGTTCTATTAATTCTTTGGGGTATACCAAGTACTTATTTTAGAAGTAAGTTTAGAAAAATTGTTTATCAAACAAATGATTGGAAGATTAACATAAAACCTCTATTTAAAAAAGAAATAATGGGTCTTTTTATTAATTTATATCCTGATAATAAGGAATATATAAGAGTAAGAAATTATTATAGAATCTACCTAGCAATTTATTTATTTTTATTCCTACTGTATTATTTTTCTATTTAGTTAAAACAGTTTTTTAAAAGCTTTTTATTATAGCGTTATAATTCCTTTGTTCTACCTATAAAAACATTTACTCCCTTATTTATTGGATTCCCAGTGGTTCTTCTAAAACTAACTATTTGACCAGTATGGTAAAGTGCATCTGAAATTTGACCATTTATAAGATTCCAAAGCGGGAAAACGCTTATCTGGCCATCATCACTCTCGAAAATTATTTCATTACTTGATATTTCATTATATGATAAATTATTAAATCTATTTGCAGCTAGCTGAAGATGCTTTAAAGTCTCTCTTCGAATTGATTCAAAATTTTTAGGAGCCTCCCTATAGGGCCTGTAATTAACTTTTTTTGACGAGGCATTATTTATAGTTTCTGCAAGACCATAGATATGCTCCAAGATTTCATAGCTAGACATTGCTTCATTTGAGGGTCGATATTTTAAGTCTTTATCCCTCAGTCCTTCAGTTGCCCAAAAATACCTATAACCAAGACCTTGAATCATTCTTAAAACTATATTTCCAGATTTATAATTATCTGGATATTTCGGTATCGATTTAAAAGGAAGTTGATCTTGTGATTGCATATTGCCAGAAATAAGAATTAAAAATATAAATAACTTTAATGATATATTAATCATAAATTTTTGTTAGTAAAGTTAACAAGCAACAAATTTATAATTTTGATAAGCCTAATTTGAGTAATGAAAGATTTTTTTCTCAATAATCCAATAAATAAGTTACGTCATGATAATATTCACTTTATTCTTGATAACGACGATGCTTTCAATTACCACAATCAATTAGAAGATTATTCTAAAACACCAATGGTTCAATTAAATACGTTAGCAAAAAAATTAGGAGTCAATAAGATTTTCATTAAAGATGAATCAAAACGATTTGGATTGAATGCTTATAAGGTATTAGGAGCTTCTTATGCGATTTATAAGATTCTATCTAAAAACCCTAAAGTATCAACATTTTGTACCGCGACAGATGGAAATCATGGAATAGCAGTTGCCTGGTCTTGTAATATGAATAAGAAGGAATCCGTAATATATGTCCCAAAAGAGACATCTGATGAAAGAATTCAAAACTTAACTGCCATAGCCTCAAGAGTATATAAAACTGATCTTAATTATGAAGAAACATGTGAATTAGCAAAAACGACTAGTGAAAGAATGAACTGGCAACTTGTTCAGGATACATCTTGGGAAGGATATAAGAAGATTCCTGCATATATAATGTCAGGATATTTAACTCAATTTAAAGAATTAGAAGGTGAAATTAATATCATAGACAAGCCTAAAGCTGATATTGTTTTTTTTCAAACTGGAGTTGGAAGTTGGGGAGCTTCTGGTATTTGGTATTATTTAAATAGATACGGTGCTAATAGACCAAAGATTGTTTTAGTAGAGCCCATTGAATCTGCTGGAGTTTTTGAATCTTTCATTAATGGAAAACGAATATCTCCAAATGGAAGTTTTAAAACAATTATGGCTGGACTGAATTGTGGAATTCCATCAAAAATTGCTTGGGAAATCATAAGACATGGATGTGACGCATGTTTAAGAATATCGGATAAATATGCTAAAGAAGCCATGAGAAGTTTTTTTTATAATCTTAATTCCGACCCAAAGATCACTTCCGGAGAATCAGGCGCTGCTGGTTTAGCAGGACTCATGAAATGTATAAAAGATAAATCTTTAGATGATTTAAGAGCTCATATAGGCCTGTCTTCAGAATCAAGAATACTAGTTTTCAATACTGAAGGAGATACCGATAAAGAAAGTTTTAAATCGCTAATTAAAAACTAATTTCATTTATCTTTACATAAAAATATTACTATGAGTTCAAAATTTTTTGGTAACCGACTGGATTCTAAAAAATCAAATAAAAACGTTGACCGAGGATCAAAAAAGATTCGATCTAACAAAGCTAAATCTCAAGGAATTAGAAAGCAAGGAAGAGGAAATTAATTTTTATAGATAATGACTAGAATAATACTATTGCTTAGTTTATTTCTCTTTTCCTGTAGTGAATCGACTCAAAAGAAATCCCCTGACATAACTGATGTAAAATCTGAATATGTTTTAAAAAACTATGTTGATGAGTTTGGCAATTCCACACCAAACAATTATATAGTTCATTCAACATATTTTAAAGGGAATTATTCAGACAGGATTGCTGCTGACCAACCTGCTAGAGCTAGTTTGAGTTTTGACAAGGAAAATGTTTGGTTTGAATTATTCAAAGGGAAAAATAAATCGCCATTTGCAATTGAAGGTGAAAGGGAATTACCATTTCTTATTAGAGTTAAAGATTCTGTTGGCAAACTGCACAAACTAAATGCAAGTATTTACCCAAAGGATTATTCAAATAGCAGGGTCGTTTTTCATTCATATAAAAATCATGATAAGAAGTTCAAGAAACTACTACAAGAAAACAACGAGGTAATAGTTGTGTTCAGAGCGCAAGGTCCTATGACTGATTATGATTATGGAACAAGATTTATTTTTAAAATTCCTAGAGAAAATTTCAATGATCTAATAGATCAGTTATAAATCTTTTCGATAAAGTAAAAAACCCTCTTAAAAAGAGGGTTTCAATTTTATATTAAATTAATAATATTTAAAAAATTTGTATGTCAAAGATACTTGTAATAATAGGCCTAACTTTATTTTTAGCCGGTGGTTTTTTATGGGTTGCAGAAAACCTAAACATCACATATAAAAACCCTTTAGATTTTTCATATAAGAGTGAAAATTTTAGTTTTTATTTTCCACTTGGCACATGTATAATCATTAGTATTTTTATCTCAGTAGTTTTTTATCTGTTTAAAAGGTAATAAGTATATAGAGATCTAATTTTGAAACTGATCTCCAAGAAATTTCTTAGCTCCCAATCCTTTAATGAATCTACCAGGAAAAACTCCTAGATGATTCCCGTTTTTAATAACATGTTCTCCATTAACAAAAACGTGTACTACTCCACTTGCATATTGAAGGGGTTCATTGAATGTTGCATGGTCTTGAACCTTTTGAGGATCAAAAATTACTATGTCAGCAAAATACCCTTTTTTTAGCAGCCCTCTATTTAAGACACCTAGATTCTTAGCCGGAAAGCCACTTAACCTTCTGACAGCTTCTTCTAAAGTAATCAATCCCTCATCACGACTATACTTACCAATTACACGAGCAAAGCTTCCAAATGCTCTAGGATGGGTTCTAAATTTTTTAGATATATCAGAATATGAACCAGCATCTGAACAAAAAGAGACCCATGGGATTTGTATTTTTTTTCTAATATTCTCTTCCGACATACTAAAGTATATGCATTGAATTCTATTATCATCTTCAATAATCATATCTACAATTGCTTCTTCAGGACTTTGATTTCTCATTTTTGCAGCTTCAGCAACTGTCTTTCCAAGATACTTTCGTGACATAGACGCTTTATCAAATCCAACCATTAGTATTCCCTCAGGAGGTTGTTGGTCAAGTTCTTTTCGAATATCTAAAAATAATCTTTCTCTAACCTCGGGCCTTTTCATTCGATTAATCCATGCACGGTGACCTCCTTCTTGAACCCATGTAGGAATAACCCCTGTTAAACCAGTCGAACTGGCTCTATATGTATACATGTCTGCAGTTATTTTGTGCCCTTGCGCTCTAGCTTTTTCAACACGATTGATAACACTGTCTAATAAATGCCAGTTTGCTTTTCTTGAGGCTTTTAGATGATATATTTCCGCTGGAATATTTGCGTCTTTAGCTATTTTCATAAATTCATCTAAAGCAGCCATAATTTCATTATCCTCATTTCTCATATGAGAAATATAACGACCATCATATTTTGCAGCTACTTTGCAAAGAGCTATAAGCTCTTCGGTATCAGCGTAATCACCTGGCGCATAAATAAGAGATGATCCAATTCCAATTGCGCCATCTTGCATGGCTTCCTCCACAATTTTCCCCATTTTTTTTAACTCTTCATGATTAGCTTTTTTATTTTTATATCCCATTACCTGAATTCTAACAGATGCTGCACCTAGATACGAAGCAATATTAGTGGAGACTCCTTTACTTTCTAATTTTTCCATTGCATCTTTAAATGAAATATAGGTGTTGTTTGATTTACTTCCCCTTGGACCAGGAGAGCTCCCTTCTCCAAAAACTTCAAGTGTCACTCCTTGAATTAAATCGCTTAATCCTCTTCCGTCATCTAATAGAGAGTTGTAACCCCAGCTTAACATATTAATAAATCCAGGGGCAATTGCCATCCCATTCACGTTAATAATACTATCTGCTTCAATTTTTTTTGACGGTCCTACATAAACTATTTTATCTGATTCAATAGCAACAACTCCATCATAAGAGTTCTTCCCTGTTCCATCATAAATTACACCATTTTTTATAAGTATATCACATTTTAAAATTTTTTCATTTTTACATGAAAAAAGAGCTAGTACTAGAGCTATAAATAATGAAACACTGTTTTTATATGCATATTTATTCATAATAAATAAATTTAAGAAATCTTCTTAAAGAATAAGATATTTCTAAAATAAGCATCTTAAAATTATTCTTATCTTAGGCATGATTTTTTTTTATGATAAGATATATCAATTTGACATTTTTACTGTTATTTTTTAATTTTATTTTTTCTCAGAGTCTTCCTAATCTAAGTAGTCCTAATAGCTTAGAATCTCTTCAAGGACAAATTGCGGGACTCACAATAACTCCGGGTTATTTAGGTGATTCTCCTAACGTTCTTATTAGAGGTTATGGCACTTGGAATAATAATGACCCTTTATATATAATAGATGGGCTTCAGACCCAAGACGCTAAAGTGTTTAATAGCATCAATTTCAGGAACATTCAGAGCGTATCTGTTCTTAAAGATGCTGCAGCAGCAATATATGGTTCTAGGGGATCAAACGGAGTCATCATTATCAAGACAAAGAGTGGAGGTAAAAATTATGCTAATACTAAGTCAGCTTATCATATTAAAAAGAAAAAAAAGAATAGAAATTTAAATTAAACTAATATATTTTATGGAAAATCAGTTAACAAAAAAGCCTAATGAAAAGAAAGGAAATCCACCAAAAACATGGCTTGTTGAATCAATCCTTGTAACTCTATTTTGTTGTTTGCCATTTGGAGTTGTTGCTATAGTAAATTCATCAAAAGTTGAATCTCAATTTTATGCAGGTAATATAGAAGCTTCAGAAAGAGCTTCAAAAAATGCCAAGCTATGGGTTATGTGGTCTTTTTTTCCGGCACTAGCATTTTGGATTTTATATCTCCTTTTGATGGTTACAGGCGTAGTAGCAGCTCTTTCTATTTAGAGAATCTTTGCAAACAATGCTATTTAAAAGAGCACTTGTCTTCTTCGGACTAGCTTTTTTTGTTTTTTTATACAAATTTTACAGTCCAGTTGACTATTCTTTTTTTCCTAAATGTCCATTTCTTAGTCTTACCGGTTATGAATGTCCTGGCTGTGGTTCACAAAGAGCTATTCATCATCTTTTAAACTTTGAATTTAATTTAGCAATTTCCCAAAATCTTTTATTAGTATTTTCTATACCATATCTTTTGACAGGCTTTTTTTTAGAGAATATAAATTATCAATCAGAAAAACTTGTGTTTATTAGGAAGTTACTTTTTGGTAAAAAGGCAAGTTACATTATTTTGTCACTAATTTTAGCCTATTGGTTAATCAGAAATTTGTTATGTCATAATTGCTAAATATTGAGATAAAAATATGAACCTAACAAAGTATTTTTTTTCATTTTTAAATTTCCCGTTTATTCTCTTAACTATTATAACCTCTTGCAAACAAATAGTTTTTTCTAGTACGCATAGTGAGCAGAAAGTTGAGGCGTTAATGAATGACTATGTTGAAGCTTGGAGTAATGGTGATGTAAATAAAATTGTTGAAGAAATTTATGAACCTCCTCTTACAATTCGTTATCAAGATTCTGTTGTCGTTCTTGGAGATAAAGGAAGGCTAAAAAAATTTTTAACTCAGACATTTGAAAATTTAGAAAAAAGTAATTATGGATATTCTATAATTAATAATTGGGAATCTAAAACTATTGACAAGGACATTCTATCTTTTAAAATGAACTATACTCGTTTTTTAAAAGATGGATCAATAATGGGAGATGCTGATAGGCAGACATCTTATGTCTTAAAAAAAAATATTGATGGAGACTACAAAATCAAATCTTTAATTCCAAGAACACCAATTGAATAAATCCGAAAGAGTATTTGAAGTCAAAGTAATTCCAAATTCTAAAAAGCAAAGACTTTCTGTTGATTTATTTGGAAAAATAAAAATATGGGTAACTTCCCCAGCTGAAAAAGGCAAGGCAAATAAATCTGCAAATGAATTATTATCAAACTATCTTGGAATTAATCCAAATTCAATTGAATTAATTAAGGGTTTTAAATCAAGAAATAAGTTGTTTAGAGTAAGTTATGACTAAAATTTTACTTTTATTTGTAATCATTTAATTCATGAGAAGTAACCTAGACTTATTAAAAGATTCTGTTGATATGTTATCAGGAAAATGGGCTGATGTTATTCCAACATTTTTCTTTTATGGTATTCTTACCCAAGTTTTTAATGAATTTTTAAAACTTTTTTTATTTTTTGGCCCTTTGCAACTTGTAATTTTTGATTTAGCATACTTTGCTTTAGTCGCTCCAATGTCTGTTGGTATTATAATTTATTCTCTTGCAGTAGTTAACAAGAAAGACTTTTCATTTAATCAATTATTTAATCCATATGATGACTACTTAAAAACGATTGGACTTATTTTTGTTCTTTCCATAATAATTATTGGTGGTTTTGTATTATTTATTATACCAGGAATTATTTTATCTCTAATCTTTTCAATGTCTCTATATATCTTTGCAGAAGACCCCCAAGTCACAATAGGTGAGGCATTGAGAAAGAGTAGTGAACTAACTAAAGGATATAGAACTAAACTTTTTCTTTTAGGATTAATATATACCGGCTTGGTGATTCTTTCTGTATTTACCCTTTTTATTGGTCTAATATGGTTAATCCCTTTATTTGGAATTACTTCTGCTAACTTTTACAATGATTTAAAATCATCTCATAGGGTAAAAAAAATATCTTAAATTTATGTCCAATTAGTCATTAATTAATTTTTATTCTAAAGTATGATTCTTGTAACTGGCGGGCTTGGATATATTGGTTCGCACACAGTTGTTGAGCTATTGGAAAATGATTTTGAAGTTCTAATTATAGACGATTTATCAAACTCTTCTATGTCTGTTTTAGACGGAATCAACTCAATAATTAATAAAAATATTTTTTTTGAACAAATTGATCTTTGTAATGCAAAAGATTTATCCTTTATATTTCAAAAATATACTAATATTCGAGCGGTAATTCATTTTGCAGCTCACAAATCAGTTGGTGAAAGTGTAAGTAAGCCAATTGATTATTACAAGAACAATATTTCATCTATTTTAAATGTCATAGATGAGATCAATAAAAAATCAGAATTTTGTCCTTTTATATTTAGTTCTTCATGTACTGTTTATGGCAAGGCAAATAGATTTCCAATTACTGAGGATGAGCCAATTAAACCGGCTGAGTCTCCTTATGCCAACACAAAAAAGATCGCAGAGGAAATCTTGTATGATGTATCATTAACTAATAAGAACCTTAGTGTAATATCACTTCGTTATTTCAATCCTATTGGAGCTCATTCTAGTTTGAAAATAGGCGAATTACCACTAAATAAGCCTCAAAATTTGATTCCAATTGTAACGAAAACAGGAATTGGGTCAAATGATAAACTAATTGTTAACGGTTCTGATTATAATACTTCAGATGGATCATGTATTCGTGATTATATTCACATAACTGATCTTGCAAAAGCACATGTGATTTCTTTAAAAAAACTTCTATCCAAAGATTCTTTAAAATCCTTTGAAGTTTATAACTTAGGAACCGGAAAAGGAACATCTGTTTTAGAAATTATAAAGCTTTTTGAATCAATTAGTGGGTTAAAGTTGAATTATGAAATTGGACCAAGACGAAATGGAGATGTTCCTATTTCTTATGCTAACCCAGCTAAGGCTGAAAGAGAGTTAGGGTGGAAAGCTAATTTGTCTTTAAAAGAGGGTTTAAGCTCAGCCTGGAATTGGGAAAAAAAAATTAATAATTTATAATTAATATTGTAGATATGAATAGCGGTTTCGAACTATTAGATTACATAATCTTTGCCACATATGCATTGGTTATACTTACTATTGGGCTTTGGGTTTCAAGAAATAAAAAAGGAGAGCAAAAAAGTGCTGAAGATTATTTTTTAGCAGGTAAATCATTGCCATGGTGGGCCATAGGCGCCTCACTGATAGCAGCAAATATTTCAGCCGAACAAGTCATTGGAATGACTGGTTCAGGTTTTGTCGTAGGTCTTGCAATTGCCTCTTATGAATGGATGGCAGCAATTACTCTTATAATAGTTGGTAAATATTTTTTGCCAATTTTTATAGAGAAAAAAATATATACTATTCCTGAGTTTGTTGAAAAACGTTTTTCTACTGAATTAAAAACAATACTGGCTGTTTTTTGGATTGGATTATACATTTTTGTTAATCTAGCATCAGTCCTTTATTTAGGAGGTCTAGCCCTAGAGACTATTCTAGATGTTGATATGCAATATGCAGTCCTTGGTCTTGGGCTATTTGCTGCAGCTTATTCTCTTTATGGAGGACTTTCTGCAGTCGCATGGACAGATATTATCCAAGTTTTTTTCTTGATTCTTGGAGGAATTGTTACAACGTATTTAGCTCTTGACACTGTGTCAGGTGGGCAAGGAATAATCGAGGGATTTAAATCAATATACAATGCTGTTCCTGAAAAGTTTGACATGATTTTAGATAAATCAAATCCTGAATATGATAATCTTCCAGGTTTAGGAGTTTTAATTGGTGGTATGTGGGTAGCCAATATTTATTATTGGGGCTTTAATCAATATATTATTCAAAGAACTTTAGCTGCCAAATCTTTAAAAGAATCTCAAAAGGGAATATTGTTTGCTGCTGGTTTAAAAATGATTATGCCTTTAATAATTGTTATTCCAGGAATAGCTGCATATGTAATTGTTAACGATCCCCAAATTTTATCCTCGCTAGGAGATTCAGCTTTAGTGAATATACCTGGTGAAGGCGCTAATGATAAATCATATCCCTGGCTTATGCAATTTTTACCAACTGGTCTTAAAGGAATAGCTGTTGCCGCTCTAGCAGCTGCAATTGTTTCCTCACTTGCTTCAATGCTCAATTCAACAGGCACAATATTTACAATGGACATATACAGGCAAACATTTAATAAAAATGCTAGCGAAAAACAAATGGTAACAACAGGTAGAATATCAGCTGCAGTAGCACTAATTATTGCCGTAATAATGGCTCCTTTATTAGGAGATATACCCCAGGCATTTCAGTACATACAAGAATATACTGGAATCGTTAGTCCAGGTATTTTAGCAATATTTTTACTAGGATTATTTTGGAGGAAAACGACTAACCGTGGAGCGATATGGGGAGCCCTATCATCAATTCCAATAGCCTTGTATTTAAAAGTTGGATCAAAAGGATGGTTTAAAGACACTTCTTTTGAGAGCTTCTTTCCAGAGATGCCATTTTTAGATCAAATGCTTTATACTTCTCTCTTAACTATGCTCATAATAGCTATTGTTAGTAGAGCTCAAAATAATGGCTCTGATGACGCAAAGGGAATTGAGTTAAAGAAAGGAGTATTTAACACTAGTAAAACCTTTAACATTGGATCATTTGCTGTGATGATTCTGTTAACTGCTATTTATGCATTCTTTTGGTAAATTCATTTAATGAGTAGATGTATATTATTGTTTTCTGTTTTTCTTTTTCTTAATTGCAATAAGAGAGATGAATGTGTTGACATAACGGATAAAAAGCAAATCAATGGATTATACTATTTTTATTTTAAAGCAAAAATGACAGGATCTTACACTAATAATCAAGAGAATTCATCAAATGGTTTTTCACAGAATCGATGGGCTTCTGGAGAAGTTTCAGAAGAGATTTATAATTCATTCAATATAGGTGATGAATATTTTAATGATACAAAACTTCTGCAAAAAAGTTTATTTACAGAAATTAAATCTAAAATCAAACTTGATGAC
>JAQWON010000091.1 GCA_029245825.1 Flavobacteriaceae bacterium | reverse complement strand
AATGTAGAAGCCGGAGCAGTTATAAAAAACAAAAGGAAAATGCATAAATTCAGCTTTCCTAACATTATTTTTTTACAATTTAAAAAGGTGTTAAATATACAACAATGTATAACTTTTAATAAGTCAGATATATCCACCCTTTTTTAAACTTACCAGTCTCTAATACCTCAACTACATAATAGTATGATCCTGCTGGAAGAAGTTCTCCAGTTTTATCATAAGTACCAGCCCAATCATTTTGATAATTTACTTTTTTAAACACGATCTGACCGTATCTGTTATAGACTCTGACAATTGATGTAGGATACTGTTCAAGGTTAATGATCTTCCATGTAGATTCTGGACCAACAACTCTAGGAGTTAAAAGTGGTGATACAAAAATTTGATTGTCATCAGGATCTGTACAACTAGGATCTCCATCGTTGTCTCGATCAACGGGAGAGTCAAATACATTTAAAGGATCTGTATTGCAAATTGCCTCTATATCATCAGACCACCCGTCTCCATCATCATCTGTGTCATAACAGTTACTCTCTCCATCACTATCTGTATCTATAGGATAACTACTCGCGTCTAAAGGATCTGATCCACAATTTGTTTCTTCTTCATCTGCCCATCCGTCTCCATCATCATCTGTATCGATGCAGTTAGCTATTTTATCTCCATCGGTATCTACAGGCATACTACTTGGATCAAGAGGATTAGTGCCGCAGGTTATCTCAACCTGATCATCCCATCCGTCTCCATCATCATCAGTATCTATGCAGTTAGCCTCCCCATCCTTGTCAGTATCTAGAGGAACGCTGTCTAGATCCCGAGCATCTGTGCCGCAGCTTACCTCCACCTCATCTGTCCATCCATCATTATCATCATCTAAATCACAAAGATTACCTGCTCCATCTCCATCAGTATCTCTCTGATCAGGATTTGCTAAACCAGGGCAATTATCAAAACTATCCCCTATTCCATCACCATCATTATCTGTATTACCGACAACAAAAACTGTACTTGTATAGCCTTGTGTGTATAATCTTGTTGACTCCTGTATTGCTGTAATGGTACATGTGCCCACACCATTGATTACTATTTTCCCATCCACCACTTGAGCAACTGATGGATCACTACTTGTATAGATTATATCTCCTGGTCTGTTGGATGTTACCGGCGGGAGAGTAAAGTCATCATCAGTGAAAATCTTATCTGGTAGATCAAGATTTGAAAGCACGGTTATCCCTGGAAGTACATTAATAATAACTCTTCTCGTAGCTGCCATATTATATTCAGCATTGCCTGGCTGCTCAACATCAACAATCTTCTCTCCAATATCACTTATACTTAGAGTATTGCCTGAGAGTGAAACGCCAGATCCAGAAATAAACTGATAGTTAACCGCCAGTGCAGAATCAGAAGAAGCATTGATGCTATAGGTTAAGCCTTCTGAGTAATAAATCGTCAAAGGCCCAGGTGGGTTAACTGTAATGTTTTGGTTTGACTTTACAACATCCATCACAAAATCAAGTGTGGCAGGATTATAATTTGGATGATCAGCAGGTAAAGTTGAAAAGGTTAGGGTGACAAGTCCAGTTGAATTAATGCTAACAAGCTCATAATTACCAACCGTTCCACTTAAAGTAGCAGCCGATCCAGGAGCAAGAGAAATATATACAGGAGCTCCTGATGGAGCAACAGTTGCTGATATTGGAAGAATGGAAAAATCTCTTAAAGGCTGAGTTATTGGGATGGGACCAACCGTTATGCTTTGATTTGCTTTACCAATAAATAAGGTGGTTGTTACTGTAGTTGAGTCATAGTTCCCATCTGAAGGAATATGAGCTGTTAAAATAACAGATCCTGAACCGACATTATTAATTGTTACCTCTCCCGTTACAGAGTCAACACTAGCGATACTAGTATCTGATGAGCTATAGGTAATTGCCCCTGTATAATCTGGATTAGTTATAGGTACATCAAGGGGAAAGCGCAAGGATGGGTTTTGAAAAATTTTGCTAATTGGAGATGGCCAGCTGACGGTTTGAGTAACAGAATTTACAGTAAGAGTCATCGATGTTGTCCCTGCATTATAACAACCATCTTCTATAACTGTTATAGAAATGGTTGTACTGCCCACACCTTCAATGTGAACAGTTGATCCCGATACTGTAGCAACGCTGGTGTCAGATACTGTGTAAACAACATTGCCTGTGCTGCTAGTTGTTGTTGTAAGGGTAAAATCAGCATCCCCATAATTTTTTACCTCATCACCAATTATTGGTGTAGAGTTCCCTCTACCTACCGTTACAGTAAAAGTAGCTGTGGCTGAGTTGTAGTTAGCATCTTCTGTTAGGGCAACTTCGATAACAGCTACTCCAGATGCATTCATTGTTGCTATATCAACCCCTGTTATCGATACAACTGAAGGATCTAATGAAGTATATGTAAAAGATCCTGTGCTGCTAGATGTAGCCGTGAGTGTAAAATCAGCATCTCCACAGGTTTTTACAATATCCGTAGTATTTATTACAGGATTGGCTTTAGTTATAATTACATCAAAATATGCTACGCCTGATTGAAAAGATGAATTAGCTGCTTGGCTTACCTTGATTCGACATGTCCCTGCTCCATTTATTGTTACCTCACCCGCTGGTGTTACTGAAATAAATGAACACGAAGAAATGAGTCTTTCAAAAGTTAGGGTTCCAGTACTAGTAGAAGAGGCGGTAAGATCAAAATTAGGACCTCCAAATGTCTTTGTTACATCGGTAACAGTAATTGTTGGTATAAACCTTTGATACTCTATTTCTATCTTGTCAGTACTGGTCTCGTCTCCATCTAAAACTCCTTCAGATAAAGAGTATAGATTACCTGAAAGATCTCTTCCTCCCACTGTTATTGCGTAAGCGCCTGGAGTAATTGTTAGAGTACTAAAATCAATAAAGTAGGTCCACTGTTGGGGCAAACCTGTTGGACTCATCTGAGCATCTACAAAAACTGATCCTAAACTAATTGTGGGAGTCTGCTGCATGGCCTCAGAGAAATTTGCTGTAACGGTCATTGTAGTATCAGGAAAAACTATATCATCAGAATCCGTGTCAGTTAAAGTTACCGATGGCGTTGCAGAGTCTATAGTAAAGGTTATGCCATCAACCTCTGTCTCATCTCCATCTTCTGATCCTCCTGCAGCAGAGTAAGTGTTTCCTGCTAGATCACTTCCCCCAACCGTTACCAGATAATCCCCACTAGAAGGCGGTCCTAATGATGCTACATCAATGCTAAAGGTCCAAATCGATGAATCACCAGTAGCAGTCATAGCAGTATTGGTAATTAATCCTGACATGCTCAGCGTTGGTGCAGAGCTCATTGCTTCACTAAAATTTGCTGTTACAAGTACCATACCTGTTGCTGATAATAAATCATCTGCATCATCATCACTTAGAACAACCGTTGGCGATGTTCTGTCAATGGTAAAAGTGATGCTATCCACTCCTGTCTCATCTCCGTCTTGAATGCCTTGTGCAACATTATATACAACATCTGAAGCATTTGTCCCTGAAACAATAAAAGTATGTACACCCTCTGGAAGAGTGTCAGCATTAAGCACATGAGTCCAAATCTTAGCATCACCACTTGCTGTTAAGTCAAGGTAAGCGGCTCCACCATTAATACTATACTGAGGTGATGTCGCCATATTCTGATCAAAAGTTGCAGTAATAGTAACTATAGCTCCAGGACCTAATAAATTATCCGCGTCAGTGTCGGTAAGTATTACTTTTGGGCTACAGGTCTCACCCCAACGTGGATGAAAGGTGCGAGAATCTGTTGGAGTAAACTCATTAGCTACGAAAGCAGCATTAGCACCAGTTGCAAAATTTGTGTGAGTAGGATTATGTGAAACACACCAGGTGGAAATATCTTGGAAAAATGCTGTTGCATTTCTAAACATTTCTCGCATAGTAGTAACACCAGTAACATCCCAACCTGATATGTCTTGATTAAATACTAAATTATCATAGAACATACCCCTCATACTAGTAACATTAGAAACATCCCATCCACTTATGTCTTGATTAAAAGGGGTGTTTCGAAAGAGGTTATACATCGAAGCGCCTACTCCAAAACCATCATCCCAGTCAAGAGCTACACCTCCATTGTTAAATGTATCACTGTTTTGAAACATGTTTGTCATACCCACTACACTGCTCATATCCCAATCAGATATATCTTGATTAAATGCATCTGCATTCAAAAACATATCTTCCATGTTAGTAACGTTTGAGGTGTCCCATCCGCTAATGTCTTGATTGAATATATCATTAGCTTGAAACATGCTATCCATATTAGTAACATTGCCCGTGTTCCAATTACCACCGTTAGTATTAATGTTTTGATTGAAAGAATCGGCATTTTTAAACATCCCTACCATATCAGTAACATTACTTGTATTCCAATCTGAAATGTCTTGATTGAAAGCATCAGCACCATTAAACATCTCTCTCATAGTAGTAACATTGCTCGTGTTCCAATTACCACTGTTAGTATTAATGTTTTGATTGAAAGCATCTGCACTTTTAAACATGTCTCTCATATTAGTAACATTACTTGTATTCCAATCTGAAATGTCTTGATTGAAAGCAACTGCGCCATTAAACATAGCCTTCATATTAGTAACATTGCTCGTGTTCCAATTACCACTGTTAGTATTAATGTTTTGATTGAAAGCATCTGCATTCTGAAACATCCCTTCCATAGTGTCGACATCTCCTGTGTCCCAACCTGAAATGTCTTGATTGAAAGCATCAGCGCCTTCAAACATTTTATACATATTAGTAACATTGCTCGTGTTCCAAT
>JAQWON010000087.1 GCA_029245825.1 Flavobacteriaceae bacterium | reverse complement strand
GTTGAAAAAATATTACAACTTAAGCCTAAAATAGTTGTCCATTTTGAGCCTTTATATGAAATTCAAACTGAAAAAACAATTTTTGAGTCTATGTGTAAAAAATATATTGAGATCAATGATTACAATAGAAATCTACATTCTCAGCTTATTAAAGCACAAAAGAATAAAAAAATTGAATTAAAAATCAAAAAAAATGTCATTGGATCTAATCCGTTTCTGCCTATATCAATTATTGAATGGAGTCCAAAATAACTTCAAAAATAATTTTCTCGTTTTTTTAATTTTAAGAAAATATCATTTCCTCAGAGAAAAATCTGTCCAATGTAAAATAGGTATATCATGTATGATTTAATAATTATAGGCTCAAGCCCTATATGTATTTTAGAAGCAGTAAATAGAAGTGAAAATGGGGAAAAGGTCTTAATAATTGAAAAAAATAATTATATAGGCGGCGCCTGGAGGTGTTTGAATATTTTTGGAGGAGAAGATATTGAAAACGCAATACATTATCTTTTGCCAAACGTTGAAGGAATTAATTTCTTAAAAAAGAATTTAGGAATTAAAATTGTTAAGAGTAATTCTAAATATCGAATTTTTAAAATATCACTTCTAGGGTACATTCATGTACATTACGAAAATATTTTTTCAAGAATTTTAGACAAATTAATTAACAATTCTTTAGATTGGTCAAGCATAAAAGATTCCTTTTTGAACAGAAAAAAATCTTTTTATTTTAAAAATGGGTCACCAGATTTTATGAAAAAAGTCAAAAGTCTGTTAGATAATTCAAATGTCAAAGTTCATCTTAATTGCAAGATTGAAAAGTTTTTATTTGAAAATAAAAAAGTTTCCCTTTTTACTAATAATAAACATGTTTTTAAATCTAAAAGGGTTCTTCTAACAAATGGTTCTCGATTAGAAAATGTTTTTAAAAACAATCGGAAAATTAAAATTTTAGAGAAATTCCAACCTCGCCCGTGTGTGCACCTATTTGTTTCCGATGCTACTCCACAAAAAATAAAGGAAGCGATATTTGTAAATGATTCTTTAATCAAATATGTCCATGAAGTAAGCTCTTTTGCAAAGGGAAACTTTAAAAACAAAAAAATATTTGTTTTTGCTTTAAAACATGAAGTAAAAGAGAAAACTTATATATATGATGAGCTTCTTAATATTCTCAAAAAAGCTAAAATTTGTGATTCCTCAGCAAAGCTAATTGAAAAAAAATGGACGGATGTTATATTACCAACCCTTTTTAATGAAGACTTAGATAAATTTGAAAAAGAAATAGGTCAACAACTAATTACATTGAAAACGGAAAGTCTTTCTGAAGCTTTTGGGGCAAACTCAAAAAGATGGAACAGTATAAAATAAAACTAGATTCCTAAAAAATTTATTATTTTTGGTTTCATTAATTCAAAATCAAATAAATGGGTAATTTGAAAAGTGAGTGGACGCCAATTGTTAAAGAAAAATATATTTCGAAAGTTGTAAGACGGTTAATTGAGAAAATGGATTTTGAGAAATTCCAAAAAATAATTCTTTTTGGATTCTCTGATAATATGAAGTGGATTTATAGAATAATGAAGGAAAATAATAAAGATTTAATTTTATGTGATTGGAGAGAAAAATTTATTGCATATGATTGTGGAGGCAAACAATTACTTTCAATATTAGAAATTAAAAATTCATCAAAATATCAAGTAATCGTTTGCTTAGAGGATATAAATGAAATTAAAGATTCGGTAAGATTTATTATTGAAAATGATTTACAAAAATTAAATTATGTCTTCGACAATCAAGTTCCTAATTTTCCGTTCAATTATGAAAATCCATATAATTTGATTGCTCAAAAAGCAAAACAAAGAGCAAAATCAATGATTAGTGATGAACAACTATTCGATCTTATCCAGTTTATAGATCAGACTTCCTCTGTTGAAGGAGATGTTGTTGAGTTTGGTTCTTTGCATGGAGGATCAGGGGCGATTATTTCCGAAGCTGTAGATTGTTTTTCACCAGGTAAAAATGTTTATTTATTTGATACATTTAAAGGCATTCCAAAGTCTAAATATGGACTTGATTTCCATTGGATTAATTCATTTGCAAACAATTCTTTCAGTGAAGTAAAAAATGCTTTTAAGGATATGAAAAACGTAAATGTTATTGCTGGCGATATAAATATAACGTATAAAAAAATTAAAAATAATCTCTCTTTTGCTTATATAGCAAGTGACACTTATGAGTCAGGATTGTTACTTTTAAATTATCTTTGGCCAAAATTAAATAGAGGTGGAATATTAGCCGTCTGTGATTATGGCTCTTTCCCTAATTGTTATCCTTTGACAGTAATTGTAGATTTATTTTTTGAAGATAAAAAAGAAGAAATATTTGTTTATAAACCAGCTAAACTTGGGATATTTATTCTTAAGAAATAAAACATGGAAAAATGAGGGAATTTATAAATACTGTGAAATTAGAATTATCAAAACAAATTTTCAAGAATCAATCTTCTTTAAGGGCTAACTTAATTGATTTTTTTTACTCATTTTCGCTTAAAAAAAATTTTGAAATAATTAAAGGACATGTTGAAATGGGGAATGCTAAATTTGATGAAAAAAAATCTGCTTTTAGAGGAGATTCAAGCCCTACTAAACATCTACTCTCAAAGTCATACGATGAAAATCACACTCCAGAATATCTTATTAAGATAATAAAGGATAATAAAAATTTAATCGAAAGGTTTTTGGGGAAAAATTTTATTACTGACAAAGCCCAATTTTTTAGAAATTATAATATCCCAGACTATCTAGAAAGTCATGATATATATTCAAATGTTTGGCATCATGATTCTGCCCATGGCCCAAAACTATTAAAGATATTCGTGCTTTTAAGAGATACAAATATTGATGATGGACCTTTTCATTTTTTAGATAGAAAAGCTACTATTAAAAACTGGGATCGTCTGAGACATAGATGGTCTTTTGAAAATTTAAGAAAAGTAAAAA
Source organism: Flavobacteriaceae bacterium (assembly GCA_029245825.1). GTDB lineage: Bacteria > Bacteroidota > Bacteroidia > Flavobacteriales > Flavobacteriaceae. Next base: position 5,235 of record JAQWON010000087.1, on the reverse strand, counting down.
AGTATAAGGAAGAGCAAGTATTAACGGGAAAAAAAGGCGATTACCTAATTATAAGTACCTCAATTTGTATGCATAGGGCCTCAATCCCTAAAAAAAGCCGAGATATGGTACAGATTACTATTTATCCTAAATGGGCAAAAAGACATCATCCTGGTTATGATTATCTCAGCACACCTGTATAGGCAAGTATATTATGTGATCCGAATTTTTCTACATTTATCTATGCAGCGGCTATTCCATTTTAAGTTTTCTCCAAGTCTTATTTAGAAAATACAATGCAACAATTGAGATTCCCAAAAGAGTAAATGCCATTTTAAAATCTTTATAAAGAAAATATCCTGCAGAAAACAAAATACTATAGATTGCAATAGAGCCTATAATCATACAAAGAATCCCTGTCGGGACATCCCAAACACCTTTCTCTCCTTCAATATTAATTCCATCTATTTTAGCCTGTTCAACAACCTTTTTCCACCCTGGTCCACCAGGTTGTATTTTTCTATAAAATTCCTGCAAAGTTTTTTCATCCTCAGTTGGAGTAAGCAATGTAACAGTAACCCAAATTAGTGTAGTGATACTAACTCCTATTATTAATTGCAACTCAGAAGAAATAACCTCAAACCCTAATCTAGGATGAATAATTTGCAGGTAAAGTGCAACAACAAAAGATACTATCATTGCAGTGATTTCACTATAAACGTTGATTCTATACCAAAACCAACGTAAGATAAAAATCAGTCCAGTTCCTGCTCCAATCTGCAATAAAATATTAAATGCCTGTAATGCATTGCTTAATAAAAGGGCAAGGCTGGCTGAAAAAATCATCAATATAACTGTAGTTAGTCTCCCCAAGCCAACCATCTGACGATCAGTTGCGTCAGGTTTTAAAAATCTTTTATAAAAATCATTGACAACATAGGAAGATCCCCAATTTAAATGTGAAGCTATAGTCGACATAAAAGCTGCTGCTAAAGAAGCCAACAAAAGTCCCAAAAGACCAGAGGGAAGAAGAGTCATCATGGCTGGATATGCTAAATCATGTCCTATCACACTTGCATCAATATTAGGAAATGCTAATTGAAGATCATCTAAATTTGGAAAAACAATTAATGATGCCAGGGCAACTAAAATCCATGGCCATGGGCGAATAGCATAGTGCATAAAATTAAAAAGCAAAGTAGCCCAAACTGCGTGATTTTCATTTTTAGCGGATAGCATTCTTTGTGCAACATAGCCTCCTCCTCCAGGTTCGGCCCCTGGATACCAAACACTCCACCATTGAAGAGCAAGAGGAAGTAAAAAAATAGTTAAAAATAATTCTGTATTAGAAATATCAGGTATTAAATCAAGTTTTGGAATAATATCTGGATGATTAATAAGATTATCTAACCCCCCTACTTGCGGAAGGTTCACAATTACTGCCGCAGCCCAAAATGTAGCAAGCATCGCAAGTGTAAATTGAAAAAAATCAGTCATTATTACACTTTTCAAACCTCCTATAGAGCTGTACATTACAGCAACTGAACAAGCTATTAATAATGTTTCCTCAGGATCTAATCCTAGCATTACCCCTCCAATTTTTATAGCTGCAAGGCATACAGTCGCCATTATCATAATATTGAAAAAAACTCCTAAATAAACAGCTCTAAATCCTCTTAAAAATGCAGCCCCTTTCCCTCCATATCTTAATTCATAAAACTCTAAGTCAGTTAAAACTTCTGATCTTCTCCAAAGTTTTGCATAAACAAAAACCGTAAGCATCCCTGTTAATAAAAAGGCCCACCAAACCCAATTGCCAGAGACCCCATTTGTTCTAACAATGTCTGTTACAAGATTTGGTGTATCTGCAGAAAATGTAGTTGCTACCATTGAAATTCCAAGCAACCACCAGGGCATATTTCTCCCGGAAAGAAAAAACTCATTAACACTTTTGCCCGCTTTTTTTGATGCCCAAAAACCAATTAATAATAATGTTATAAAAAACCCTGCAAGGATATACCAATCAAGAGGAGATAATTTCATATTAAATAATTATTTGCTTCTAATGTACATTATTAATTTTTTACTTTCTAAAAAATATGCTAAATAGTAAGGTGATTTAATGATTTCAAACTAGGTTTGTAATCAAAATAGTAATCGATGTTAAACTACAAGACTAACATAAAAGCATTTGTGTTTTGTTTTATACTTTTTTCTTCTAATCTAATGAGTCAAGAAAGCTCAAAAGAGGAAAAAAGAAAATTTCCCATCTTACCAAGTCAGAATAAAAAAAATCTTTTAAATACAGAAAATGAAAATAAATTTCTACAAGGAAATTTTCTAATTAAACCATTGGATATAACTGATCCTAAAAGTAATTTAAATAACCCCCCGCTAAATCTAGAATCGCAGGAAAAATTTTTAAACTCTGGAGATTATTATGTTAAAAAACTCAACAAGAAGGAAAAAGATAAAAATCCCAGAAACTTTAAAACAGATCAATACCTTGGCGATTTTAGACTTAATGATTCTAGTGTTAGGATAATATTTAGAGATCACGAAATGCCTGATGGGGATAGAGTTAAAATTACTCATAATGACGTTGTGCTTTTTCCAGATGTAACTCTTTTTCAAAATTTTGTTGGGTTAACTTTAAATTTAGTTTCTGGATTTAATAAAATTGATTTTATTGCTTTAAATCAAGGAAGTTCAGGTCCTAATACTGCAGAGGTTAGGGTTTATAATGAAAATGGAGATTTAGTTTCTGCAAATCAGTGGAACTTAGCAACTGGAGTTCGAGCAACTTATCTTCTTGTCAAAGAATAATTGTCTCTAAAAGATAAATCAAGATTTATCTAATGAATTCTCAATCAACTTATTTTCAGCTAACTATAAACTTCTAGAATTGAAGAAATAAATCGGTTAACTTCCTGCGATGTTCCAGTACTTATTCTGCACCAATTATAAAATGGCGGAAAAGGACGCCCAATTCTCACCCCTTTTTCTAACATCTTTGGTCCAAGTTTTCTTATATCCATTCCCGATTTAAAGAATACAAAATTTGTATGAGATCTAACATACCTTAATCCAAGATGATCAAGAGTTTTATAAATAGTCTCTTTTGCTTCATTTGTTTTACTTAAAGAAAATTTAAAAAATTCTTTATCAACAAGAGCCTCTTTAGCTCCTTCTATAGCAAGCACATTACTCATTGCAACAACATTTTCTCTGATTTTTTTTGCTAGTTCAGGTTTAGCTATTAGATATCCTATTCTAAGTCCTGCCATTCCATAAACTTTTGAAAAGGTTTTGGAAACAACAACATTAAGACCTTGTCTAACTAAATTTATCATTGAAGGATAATCTTGTTCCTCAATAAATTCATAGTAAGCCTCATCACTAAACAAAACTGTATCATTACTTACAGTACTACAAAAATCATTCAGTTTTTCTTTAGGTACCAAAGTTCCTGTTGGATTATTTGGATTACATAGAAAAACTAACTTAGTTTTTTTAGAAATTCTCTTTTCAATCTCGTCAAGATCATATCCCATATCACTTGTTACAGGTACCCAATTGACAGTAGCTCCCCACTTTTGCGCATAATCCATAAGGGCAAGGAAAGTTGGCTTCGCAGCAATTATTTCTCCACCTCCTCTAGAAAAAGTAATGCCTGTAATTCTTAATCCTTCTGTTGAACCACCAGTAATAATAATACTTTCAGGATCAACAGAATGTTTTCTAGCAAGAATAATGGCTAAATCATCAGCATAAGAATAAGGATATCTACATCCGTGATTAAAAGATTTTGTAACTCTCTCAAGAACCCTTTGCGATGGGCCATATGGATTTTCATTTGAACTTAACTTTATAGGCGAGATATATTCGCGTTGATTAAACTGTTTTTCCTCATTAGCACTTAAAAAAGTTGAAGGTGCTAAAATTAAACCTCCAATGCCAAGAGAAGACTTTAACCATTCTCTCCTATTTTGTTTCATTTCTCTATTTTATCTATTAAATTTAATCATTAGAAATTAAAAATGAGTCCCCTTTTTGAAACAATTGAATCTTTTTTAAACATAATTATAGCTCCTTTAGAATGGATTATGCTTTTTTTGGTTATTGGAGGAGGTTTGTATTTAACAATACACTCTCGTGCTTATCCAATCTCTAGGATAAAGAGCGCTTTCAAACTTTTATTTTCAAATGAAAAATCTAGTGCTGGAATTTCTAGGTTTCAAGCCCTATCAGCAGTTTTAGCTGCAACAGTTGGCTTAGGCAATATATCAGGTGTTGCAATAGCAATACATATGGGAGGCCCTGGTGTTCTTGTTTGGATGTGGTTGACTGCCATAATTGGTTCAACAATTAAATTTTATTCATGCTCTTTATCTGTTTCTTTAAGAGCTTATGATAACGAACAAAATCCTATAGGAGGACCCATGTACTATATGTCAATAGGAATAAAAAAGTGGGGGAAACCAATGGCTATTTGGTTTTCTATAGCAGGATTATTTGGTGTGCTCCCTGCTTTTACAGCTAATCAACTTACAGAAACTTTTTTAAATGTGGTTGATCCAAGTACTTTATCTCCATCTATCAGTCCATTTATATGGAAATTTATTTTTGGAATTTTCTTGTCCATTATTAGTGCAGTTGTAATATTTGGAGGATTAAAATCTATTGTAAGAGTAAGTTCAAATCTAGTTCCATCAATGGTTGTTTTATACTTTTTAATGGGACTGTCTATTTTAGTTTTAAACTTTGATAAAATTATTCCAACTTTTGCTTTAATTTTTCAAGAAGCTTTTAATTTAAAAACTATCTATGCTGGCGGTTTCTGGGGTCTAGTTTTACTTGGTGTAAGAAGAGCAGTATTTTCAAATGAAAGTGGAGTAGGTAATGCTCCAATGTATCATGGCCAATCTGAAACTAAAACAGGAACTGATGAAGGGCTTGTAGCCATGCTTGGTCCTTTATTAGACACTATTTTGGTTTGTACAATTACTGGTTTAATAGTAATAATAAGCGGAGCCTATATTGGAAATGATTTAAATGGAATTTCATTAACGCTCGAAGCATTTAGAAGACTTTTCTTTGGTTTTGGAGACATCCTCCTGATGATAATGGCTTTTTCTTTTGGTCTTTCTACACTTTTAACATACTCTTACTATGGAGTTAAATGTCTTGGTTTTCTAACAAAAAAATCTTTTGGTAATTTATATAACTATGTATATATCTTAAGTATTATTATTT
>JAQWON010000094.1 GCA_029245825.1 Flavobacteriaceae bacterium | reverse complement strand
CAGGAGAAGATTATAACACACTTCTTAATGAAAAATGGGCTAAGCTCGCTCAAAAAAGAATCGATGATGGGACAATTGTTGGTTGGGATGTTTGGAGAGTAGGACATACAACTCCAGAATCTCCATACAACCTTATTATTGTTACTCTGGCAAATGAGGTAGATAGTCTATGGGCTAATACTGGTTTTAGAAAAATTGATCCAGATATGACAGACATGGACGTAGAAGTTATGAGTCAAAAAAACTTCAAAGCAAGGAAAATAATGGGTCAATCAGTTGTTTCAAGAAAAAATGGTTATTCTTTTGTAGATTCATTGCCGCAAATAGCTGTTTTTAACTACATGAAAGTTCCTTTGGGCTATGGAGCAAAATATGAAAAAATGGAGAATGATTTGAATAGATCTCCAGACAAAAATGCTCCAAGAGTTGCCTGGTCCTATAGTAAAAGATTGGATCTCAACGGAGAGAATGTAGGATGGAATTATATAACAGCTGACTTTTATAAATCCTATAAAAGCGCCATGCAAGCAAGAGCTAATACACCTTCATATTCAAAGGATCTTTTACAAGCATTTAAAGCAAGAAAATTAGTGAAAAGTGAAATGGCTGGGAAAGTGATGTCTTTAAGATAATAACTTAACTCATTAATAACTTAAGCCTTTCATTTTTTGAAAGGCTTTTTTTATTTTAATTTGTCCTTTTAAATTATTTAAAAGAAGAATTTTAAATGACAAGAATTAACATCATCCCAACACAAGAACTAACAGACCAACATTTGGTCGCAGAATATAGGGAATTATTTATGGTTGGTTCTTCTCTTCAACGTTCTTTAAAATCTGCTAATTGGAAGAAAAACAAAAAGACATGGCCTAAAGAATTTACGCTGAATAAAGGACATGTCAAATTTTTTTATAACAAAGGGAAATACCTTCACAAAAGATATAAAGAACTTATAAAGGAAATGAGATCTAGGGGTATGAATCCAAATTCTGACAGAAAATTTAAAAGAGATCAGTGGCCTGATGAACTATATAATGATTGGTCCCCAACTAAAAAAGACCAAATGATTATTCGTCAAAGGATTGAAGAAAAAATAAAGATGAAACCAAATTGGTATCGTCAAACAGCTAAAAAGCTGAAATGATTAAAAGTGCTATTTTATCGGATGACAGAAAACACAGATATCTCTTATCAAGAATTTGGGATCTAAACAATGAAAATATTTTGTTCATCATGTTAAATCCTCATGATAAACACCATGTCTTATATAAATTTTATCTCCTGCAGAAATGACTGATATTGCTTTCCCTATTGTGAGAAAAGATGTGTTTAAACTTGTTCCATTATTTGAATCATTACCTGACTTTGATACATAATATGTTGTCTGAGAATAACTGAATAGGATTCCTAAAAAAAAGAACAAAAAAGTTGATTGTAACCTGATCCTAAAAAAATTTAGGCATAAAAATAAACATTATTCTTTAAAGCAAGTGTTCTGATTTGTTGTTATAAACTGTACCTCAGCACATTGCAAAAAAATTTGATTTTAAATATTTGAAATTCCTAAACTAAAAGTATATTTATGGCTCAAGCATTAATATTTTATCTATGAAAAAAAATAAATCTCGTCGAAATTTTATTAAAAAAAGTGCGCTTATTGGATCTGGTCTTTTTATTATACCTCGCAATGTTCTCGGAGGCAAAGGCTATACTGCTCCAAGTGATCAACTTGCTATTGCTGCTGTTGGATCTGGAGGAAAAGGAACGTCTGATATAAATAATGCATACGACAAAGGAAAAAATAGAGTTGTCGCACTATGTGATGTACATCCTGAATATGCAAAAAAATCTATGGATCGATTCCCTGATGCTAAAATCTATAAAGACTACAGGGTGATGCTTGAAAAGCAAAAAGATATTGATGCTGTAACTATATCAACCCCTGATCATACTCATGCTGTAGTTGCCCATGCTTGTATGGTAAGAAAACTTCATGTTTATGTTCAAAAACCTTTAACGCATACTATTGCTGAAGCAAGACTTCTGAGAAAAACAGCTAAAGAAAATAAGGTAGTTACTCAAATGGGTAATCAAGGAGGTTCTAATCCTGGTGTTCAAAAAGTTCAAGAATGGATAGATCAGGGTAAAATTGGAGAAATCCAAAAAATCAATGCTTGGACAAATCGTCCGGTATGGCCTCAAGGGAAAAATTTACCTAAATCAAATGAAAATGAGAAACCAGAAGGTCTTGATTGGGATCTTTGGTTGGGTCCAGCTAAAAAAAGATCATATTCTCCTGGTCTGCATCCATTTTCATGGAGAGGATATTGGGACTTTGGAACTGGGGCTTTAGGAGATATGGCTTGTCATATACTTGATGTTCCTTATAAAACATTAAAACTGGGATATCCCAATAGTGTTGAATGTACTACTTCAACTACCTTTAGTGTAATGTGGAATATGGATTATGCACCTGAGGGTTGCCCTCTTTCTTCCGTTGTTACTTTGCGATATGATAGTAGTCCATATGCTAAAAATGGCATAGAATTAGTTTGGATGGATGGAGGCATTACTCCAAATGTTCCTGATCTACTTGGAGACGACTTTTTTACAAAAAGTGGAGCAGGTAATCTTTCAATGATGATAGGAAATAAAGGAGTCATAACAGCACAAGTATATGGTAATAATCCTACATTATATCAAAAAGGCGAAGCTCCAATAGTTTTTAAAACTGACAAGATAAATTTAGATCAAATACATAATACTGCATGGACAGAGGCTTGTAAAGCTGGTTATAACAGTAAAGAACATTTAGCCCTTACATCCTCTTTTGAATATTCAGGGCCATTTACTGAAACTGTACTAATGGGTAATTTAGGGCTAAGAAGTAGAATGTTACGGAAAAAAGATTTAGCGGGACGAAATGTTTATTATGGTAGAAAAAAATTGCAGTGGGATGGACCGAATATGAAAATTACAAATTTTGAAGAGGCAAATAAATTTGTAACAAAGTCCTATCATAATGGCTGGAAAGTCCCTGTTTAATAAAAAAATAAAAGTTGGGTGAAAATTTCCTAAGCATTAGAAATGAGATAGAGTCTTTTGGATACCAAATAATTTCTGAAGACCTTAATAGACCTTGGGGAGGGTTTTTAGTAATTGATGAAGACCAGTCTCAAAAGTTTTCAAATCAATTTTTTGATGGGTTAAAAATAGAATCTCTTCAAATAACAGAGAGATTAAGTCCTAAAATTTTAATCATAAATCCAAATTCAAAATTGTCATGGCAATATCATATACGCAGAGCTGAAATTTGGTCTATTTATAAAGGTCCTGTGGGAATAATCAGATCAAAAAATGATTTCCAAAATAATATGGAAATAATTGATTCAGGAAATCAGATCAAAATAAAACAAGGTGAAAGACATCGAATAGTAGGTTTAAAAAATTCTGCAATAATTGCTGAAATATGGCAGCATACTGATTTTAAAAAACCTTCTGATGAAAATGATATTATTCGATTAGAGGATGATTTTGGAAGATAACCTTTGTCTAATGTTATTTTTTTATCAAAGAAGAAATAAGTATCTTATTTAAGATAAAAATATTATTGCATAGTATAAAAATTAGAGCATGTTAAAGTTTTTTAAAAAAGTTGTTTTTTTATTGCTAATACCATCAGTTTTTTACTCACAAACAAGACCTTTGTTCAAAGCTCCCAAGGACTCTTATTTAACAGCTACTGATTTACACATTCATACAGTTTTCTCTGACGGATCTGTTTGGCCTGATATTCGTTTAAGGGAAGCTCTTAGGGAAGGATTAGATCTCATAGCTATGACAGACCATCTTGAATATCAACCACATAAAGAAGATATTCCACATCCTGACAGAAATCGATCCTATCAAATCGCTAGTGAATTAGCTAAAGGGCAAGAAAAATTAAGAGTTATCAATGGAGCTGAAATAACTCGCGAAATGCCCATAGGACATTTAAATGCAGTATTTATTAAAGATGCAAATAAACTATTAAGAAATGATCCTATTTTATCAATAAATGAAGCAAATGCTCAAAAAGCTTTTGTTTTTATGAATCATCCTAATTGGGATGCGCACAGATCGGATGGAATTGCAAGGTTAAGTTCAGTGCATGAAGATTTAATTAAGAAAAAATTGATCCATGGAGTAGAAGTTGTAAATGAAACTACTTTTTCAGAAGAGGCCCTTAAAATTGCACTTGAAAGTAATCTTACAATTATTGGAAATTCTGACATACATGGCCTTACAGACTGGCTTTTTGAAATTCCTGAAGGAGGTCATCGCCCTATAACTTTTGTCATATCTGAAGGGGGAGAAATTAATCAGATTAAAGAAGCTCTTTTTCAAGGCAAAACTTTTGTGTGGTTTAAAGATCTTTTAATTGGTAAAGAGGAGAATTTGTTACCTGTTATTGAGTCAAACCTTTCAGCAGAAAACTTAAAATATCCAAAGGGTAAACAAATTGGTGAATTTACTCTCACAAATCATTCTGCCGCAATTTTGAATCTTATATATACTGGTCCTTTTAGTTTTCATGAAGACGGAAAAATATTTCAAATTCCTCCCCATTCTAAAAAAGTTTTAAAAATTAAAACATTAAGTAATTTAGATAATATTGATCTCCCTTTTGAATTAATGAATGGAATTGTTGCTCCAAATCAAAATCTCAAAATTAAATTAATAGTTAGCAAGAATTAATCATATAACTAAAATGGTAAAATACATTCTATCAATCTTGTCATTTTTTATGTTAAATGAGTCCATAGGACAAACCGTTGTTGATGAAATTTTATTGCCTAGAGAAATTAATGAAACATCAGGGCTAGAATTTTTTGGTAATAATTTTATAACCCATAACGATTCAGGCGGGCTCCCAGTTCTTTATGAATTTGATGAAAAGGGGACCCTATTAAATAAGTTTGAAATTATAGATTGTGGAAAAAATGATGATTGGGAAGATATAACATCTGATGGAGAATTTATTTTTGTTTCAAACACAGGAAATAATTTTGGGAAAAGAAAAAACCTAAATATAATTATACTTGATCCTAAAAAAAAATTTAAGTGCTTTGGTACTATAAATATTGAATACAAGTCTCAAAAAGCTTTTGATAGAAGATCAAAACATCCATACGATGCAGAGTCTCTTGCCGCAACATCTGAAAAATTAATTTTGTTTTCAAAAAATAGAGAAAGTTATAGTACTGAACTATATTTTATTCCAAAAACTCCTGGATCATATAAACTTAGTCATTCAAAAAGTTTATCTGTTGGCGCATTAATTACTGGAGCAGATTACAATGAATCATTAAATACTATAGCCCTTGTTGGCTACAATACAGATGGCGATCAATTCCTCTATAAAGTAAATAATTTTGATTCTGAAAATCTTAACAAAATTTCCTTTATTAGATATAATCTTCCAATTAAAAATGCTCAGATTGAAGCCATCAAAATAATTAATGACTCAACCTTTTGGATAACTTCTGAAGATGAAGGAGTGGGATATCCAAGATTGTTTAAAATAAAAATCTAAAAATTAATAGAACTCTTTTTTAAAAACCCTTACATTTTTTTATCTTAAAGAAAAATATTTATCATGTCCTTTAGAACAACATCAACCCCCATACTAACTCTTTTATTTATTATATCTATCCTTTTCATTGGTTGTGAAAAAGAAACAAAAAAAATTAGATTCGCTGTTATCAAATACCAACAAGAAACTTGTACTTTTTGTCCTGGTGGAGATGCAGGAATTAAAGATTGGACAACTAATGGTCCCTATCTCAAAGGAGAGAAGCTTGTGAATTATAACAATGGAGAACCTAATTCTAACTATATCGCAGGTTTTGTTCATGAAACGAAAGTTTATAAAGATGTTGAGGTAATTGGAATAAATTCTCCAGATTTTGTTTTTGGAGGCTCTTCTAGGAGTTGGAATACAAGAGAAAGTTTTGAATACTTTATGGAGATAATTTTGGATGATTTAAAAAGTAAACTCCCAGTAGATGGAGTATATCTAGCTTTGCATGGAGCCATGGCTGTAAGAGAAATTCCAAGACCTGAAGCTGAAATTGCAAAAAGAGTAAGAGAGCTCGTTGGACCCAATGTACCTATTGCTGCCTCTTTTGATCTTCACGGCAATGAAGATAAGGAGTTTTTAGATTGGGCAGATGCTGCTTTTGTAACAAAAAGATTTCCTCATTACGATGCTTTTCTGCAAGGAGAAAGGTCTGCTAATTTCTTATACAGAACTGTTAATGGACTATATAAACCAACCTCCTCTTCAAGAAAACCTCCTGTTGTAACAGGAACTGTTCTTCAATGGACTGGGAAATCACCTGTAATGGATATTATGGAAAGGGCTAGAAGATGGGAGGCCAGAAACAAGGATGCATTTGTTAGTGTTTTTTATGGATTCCCTTGGTCAGATGTTCCAGATATTGGAGCAACAGTTCATGTAACTACAAATAATAATCAAAAATTAGCTGACTCAATAGCAGATGACATGGCAGATTATATTTGGAGAGTTAGAAAAGACTTTGTAGACCAAGATTTTCCTCTTCCTAAAGAAGCTGTATCAAAGACTAAAAAAGCTATATCAAAAAATGAAACCCCTGTTGTTTTAGGGGATTATTCTGATAGACCAGGAGATGCAACATGGATTTTAAAAGAATTAATTGACCAAAAAGTTGACAATATACTCTATGCTGCCCTAAGAGATGAGAGAGCATTAGAAGCCCTTAAAAATAAAGGTGCTAAACCTGGTGACTCATTTGATAGGCATGTTGGAGGATTTACAGGAGAGCAAGCAGGAGAGTCAATAAAAATTAAAGGAGAAGTTCTATTTTTTGGTCCTAAATGGGGTTATGAAAATATTGCAGCCATTGGTTTTGGAAATAATAACGTATTAATTATTACACCAACCTATAAACAAATAATAGTTCCTGAAGCGTTAGAATTTGGACCTATAGATCCCAAAAATTATGATGTCTTTGTTGTGAAATCTAGAGTTCACTTCAGAAGAGGTTTTGATGAGACGGGCTATGCAAAAACTATTTTTGTTGTTGATGCTCCTGGAGATTGGTTTGGGACAATACGTCTAGATGCCTTAGATTATAAATATGGACCTATAAATCAATTGTATCCTTTTGATAAAGGAACAGTTGAATACTAAGATTTTAATTATTCAAATAGCTCAAACAAATCATTTGCTAAATCTCCAAAACTAGCGCTTGACAAATACAAATTAGTTGTCATCACTACAATTGCACTGGAATTAGGAGCCCTAAAAGCATAAGTAGTGCCTCCTACAGAGCCTCCAGTGTGTCCCACCAAAGGGTTATTATTGTTATCGTATCTGGTCCCCCAACCTAATCCATAATTAGTACTCTTGCCGTCTTTGGTTTTTTGAGGAGTAATCATTTCTGTTAGGCTATTTTCAGTCAGGTAATCGTAATTAGAATGGCCCCAAAGAAATTTTGCTACATCCTCTGTAGTTGATATAAAACCTCCTCCAGCCCATTTCCAGCTGTTATTAACCTCTGGTGCTAGATTAGCTGTTTTCGTTGAATCTAAATAGTAATAACTAACCTTTTCAACACCCATTAAATCTTTCTCTTCTGCATGAGTATTGTTCATATCTAACAGATCAAAAACATTGGCCTGCATATAATCTAAAAAAGGCTCCCCAGAAGCATTTTCAATTACCGCGCTAAGCAGGGTCCATGCATGTGTAGAATAACTAAATTTTGTATCTGGTTCATGCAAAAGAGAATCAGTTTTAAAAATACTTAAGGCGTCTTCAACGTTTAAAAAATTTTTATTAATCATCATTTCATCTCCTTTGTAGTGTCTCATCCCTGAGAGGTGGCCAGCAATTTGTCTTGGGGTAAAATCCCATCTCTTTTTAGGATAATCTGGAACATAAAAGTATATGCTACTATCTAGATTTATTTTATTCTCTTCAACTAGTTTCATTAATGCAGATGTAGTGAGTGTTTTTGAAAAACTTCCTATTCTAAATCTAGTTTTTGAAGGTATAATTTTTGTCTTTTTTTCTATATCTGCATAGCCAAATCCCTTAGAGTAAACCATATTACCGTCTTTGAGAATTGTTACGGAAATTCCCGGCAAATGATTTGCATTAAGAACATTTGAAATAAGCTGATCTGCTTTTGTTATCTCTTTGGAATACTGATCTGAAGTTGAGCATCCAATAAATACAAAAAAGATTAATCCCGATAATAATTGTATAAAATTTCTCATCATAAATTTATTTTATTCCTGGTAAATTTTCATTTGGACTAGATTGCGTCCATTCATCAAATGAACGCTTTTCTTTATTTGGGTATATTTCATCTAAGGAATCCCCGTCATAAACTTTCTCTTTTTTATCTTCCTTTTCATCTGATTTTTTTGAATCATCTTGCGCTAAAGAAGATTGTAAGATTATTATTGAAATCAAAACTGTTATTAGATATTTCATAGATTGTATCTTTAATGTAAAACTTAACGTTTACTAAATGTAGTAAAAAACAGGAATTAGCTTAAATCTTAGTAGTAAAAGATTAAATAACCTTTTCAATAAAACTTATTATTTTATCTCTTTCAAAAGAGGATTTTTTAATTATTTCATCTGCCCTTTTTAATATCCCTTGATCATTAGAAATATCTTTTAAGTTAATCTTTACATTTAAGTAAGCTCCGTAAATTGCTGCATGTATACATAGACATGCTACTCCTGCATCAGATATAGAATTTTGATTCCCATTCTTAGCCAATTCAAAAATTAATTTGTAAGAATCATATGATCTATTCATAACTTTAAGAGGAACCTCTGCAGCATAGATTGAGGAATCATAAATTGCTTTTAATCTAATCTTTTTTTCCTCTTCACTGTTATTTGGTAATTTGAATGATGACATAATTCTATCAAAAGAATTTGAGTCCTCATCAACTAAAAACAACAATTCTTTTCTTATTTCATCAATCTCTTTTGCTATAGAGCTAAACTTTTCAACCCTATCTTCCCAACCCCTTTTATTTGCAGAGAGGTTAGCAACCATTTCTCCAAGTGAAGAGCCTAGCGCCCCTACATAAGCTGCAACAGATCCGCCCCCAGGTGCAGGAGATTCTCTTGCTACTTCATCAGAAAACTCACTTGCCTTGAGTTCAATTATTTTCTTTTTGTCATCAAATAAAGTATCTAAATAATATTCTATTATATTTTTTTTCGGAATAAATTTTTTGACTTGATTAAGACCCAAAGATTCAACTGCAATACTAATTATATCAATCTCTGGGATACCAACTGATCTATTTTGTTTTTTTAAAAAATACTTTCCCGCATCAAGCATCGGCTTCAATGGGATTAATCCAACAATCTCAGATCCAGTAACTCTAGCTCCTCTTTTTTCAGCTTTTTTAGAAACCTCATCAAATACAACATGAATGGGTGTTTGATTGATATTGGTTAAATTCATTGAAATTTGAGAAATTCCAAATTCCTCAATATACCAGCCAATAGCTTTTACGTGTTTTAATGATCCTGGGGTTGTCGAAGGATTCCCCTTGCTATCATAAACTATATCTCCAATAACAGGATGATCCTTTCTTTTAATTCTCCCTTTTTCCCTTACGTCAAATGCAATTGCATTAGCCAATCGAGTAGATTTAGTATTTAAATTAATATTGTAAGCAATTAAAAAATCTCTGACTCCGATAGCCACTGCTCCAGATTTTTCATTAAAAACAGTTGTCCCAAAATCAGGTTTCCAAGTCTTTTTTGTAAGTTTTTCCTTCAACCCTTCATATTCGCCAGATCTAACATTAGCTAAATTTTTCCTCTCTTTATTTTTTGCCGCATGCTCATATAAATAAACAGGTATTTTTAACTCTTTTGCAACTCTTTCTCCTAGTTTTTCAGCATAGGGAACAAGCTCATCAAAAGTTACATTGGAGATTGGAATTAATGGACAAACATCAGTAGCACCAAATCTTGGATGTTCTCCCTTATGTTTCGACATGTCAATTTTCTCTGAAGCAACTTTTATTGCGCAAAAAGCTGCGTCAATAACTACTTCAGGACTTCCAACAAAAGTCATTACAGTTCTATTAGTGGCTTTCCCTGGATCTACATTTAATAAAGTAACTCCTTTAGTACTACTTATAGCCTCAGCAATAGAGTCTAAAATTTCTTTATCATTCCCTTCAGAAAAGTTTGGCACACACTCTATTAATTTATTCATAGACAATAAAATTAATTTTTATTTTTCGTATACTTTCCCTCCTTTACAAATAAATGAAGGTTTAATTTTTCCTTGATTATAAAGAATTTCTCTGTAATCAGGTAGTTTAAACCCAATGAAATCAGCAATTCTATTAGGCTCAATAATTCCTCTATCATTAAGCCCTAAAGCATTGGTTGATCTATATGTAAGTCCAGAAAAAATCTCAGCATTACTTAGTTTTTGATTTGATGCTAGAATTGACGCTTGCATTAAAAGATCTCCCATGGGAGCAGATCCTGGATTCCAATCAGTAGCAATTGCTAATTTACACCCCGAATCTAAAATCTTCCTTGCAGGTGCAAAAGGGAGTCCTAAACCTAAGCTACATCCAGGTAAAACAACACCTGTTGTATCTGAATTTGAAAGAAGCTTAATCTCTTCGTCTGATATCACTTCCAAATGATCTACACTGAGTGCGCCGCTTTTTACAGCGATACTAAGTCCTCCACTTGAAAATTGATTAACATGTGCCGTAATATCAAATCCATTTCCCTTTGCAGATTTTAAAAATTCCTCAGCGTCTTTTCCATTAAATGCATCTTTTTCAATAAAAATATCAACCCTTTTTGTGAGATTCTCTTTTTTTAAAATGGGAAACAACTCTTTTACGATTAATTTCAGGTATTCCCTTGATGAATTATTTTTATTTTTTGGAGGAACATGGGCAGCTAAACAAGTTGTAATTATATCTGCTGGGCATTCTTTTTCAATTTGATTAATGACTTTTAACAATCTTATCTCTTGTATTAAATCCATTCCATATCCGCTCTTAACTTCACATGTTAAAACACCTTCAAAAAAATGTCTTTTTAACCTGTTGTGTGTTAATCTTTGTAATTCTTCATCTGAAGTCAATTCTGTCTGCTCCATTGTCTGATAAATTCCTCCTCCCTCAGAAAGTATTTGCTGATAATTTATTCCCTGAATTTTTTTAGAATATTCATTAGCTCTTGAACCAGCAAAACAAATATGGGTATGACAATCTATAAGTCCAGGGAGAATTATACATTCAAACTCTATTTCATGAACTGACTTACACATGTGCTTAAGATCTGAAAAATTTCCAACTTCAACAATTCTATCTCCCTCAACAATAATCCCTCCATTTTTAATTATCCTGAGCTGATCATCTGATAAAGATCCTTTAAAAGCCATATTTGACATTGTCAAAATCTGAGTAAACGGACCAAAAAGAGTCTTCATTTTTATACCTCTAGATTAAACTTTTTTAGATTTTCATTAGCATCTGAATATCCTGCATCACTATGCCTAATAATTCCTAAAGCAGGATCATTATGTAGTACTCTTTTTATGCATGTCTCTGCACGGTTAGTACCGTCAACTAAAATTACCATACCCGCATGTTGAGAGTATCCCATTCCAACTCCTCCTCCATGATGAAATGAGACCCATGTTGCTCCTCCAGCGGTGTTTGACATAAGATTAAGTAAAGGCCAATCTGAAATAGCATCAGATCCATCAAGCATCCCCTCAGTTTCTCTGTAGGGAGATGCGACTGATCCGCAATCTAAATGATCCCTTCCAATTACAATGGGAGCAGATATTTTCCCTTCTCTTACAAGATCATTAAATATCAAGCCTGCTTTTTCTCTTTCACCCATACCTAGCCAACAAATTCTGGAGGGAAGCCCCTGAAACTTGATTTTTTCCGTTGCTTGGGTTAACCATGTTTTTAAATTTTTATTATTAGGAAATGCTTTAATTAGCGCCTCATCAGTTGTATATATGTCTTTTGGATCGCCAGATAAAGCAACCCATCGAAAAGGCCCTTTCCCTTCACAAAAAAGAGGTCTAATATATTCAGGGACAAAACCATTGAAATTAAAAGCATCTTTTGCTCCTCCCTGTTTTGCAAATTCTCTTAAATTATTTCCATAATCAAAAGTGATGGATCCTAAGGATTTTAATTTTAGCATTAAATTTACATGGCGTGCCATACTTTTTAATGATAATTTTTTATACTTAGTTTGATTTTCCTTTCTTAACTGAATTGCTTCTTCAAGTTTAAATCCACATGGGATGTATCCATTTATGGGATCATGAGCAGAAGTCTGATCAGTTAAAATCTCTGGAATAATATTATCATTAATTAAATTTTCTAATAAATCTCCTATATCACTTACCAGCCCAACAGAAAGATTTTCCTTTTTCTGCTTAGCTTCGATAATCCATTTCTTAGCCTCCTCATAAGAATAAGTCATTCTGTCAATGTATTTTGTCTTTAGTCTTTTTTCAATTCTTTCAGGATCAATATCAGCCCCTAAAAAAGTAGCTCCATTCATAGTTGCAGCAAGAGGCTGAGCTCCACCCATTCCACCTAATCCGCCTGAAACTAACAATTTACCTCTTAAAGATCCATTAAAATGTTTATCAGCACATGAGGAAAAAGTTTCATATGTTCCTTGTAAAATACCCTGGGTTCCTATATAAATCCAACTTCCTGCAGTCATTTGCCCAAACATGATTAGCCCATTTTTCCTTAATTCTTCATAATGTTCCCAATTAGCCCATGCAGGAACCAGATTTGAATTAGCTATCAATACTCTCGGAGCTAGCTCATGAGTCCTTACAACCCCCACTGGCTTTCCTGATTGAACTAATAAACTTTCATCATTTCGCAGTTTTAATAGTATTTCAATAATTTTTTTTGCTGAATCAACATCTCTCGCTGCTTTACCAGAACCGCCATAAACAATCAAATTTTTGGGATCTTCAGCCACTTCTGCATTCAAATTATTTAAAAACATTCTTAATGGAGCTTCCGTTTGCCAACTTTTTGTATTTAGTTTGGTACCAACTGGAGATATGTATTTTGGATGATCCGCATACTTTTTTATAAATGAAAAA
Source organism: Flavobacteriaceae bacterium (assembly GCA_029245825.1). Lineage (GTDB taxonomy): Bacteria > Bacteroidota > Bacteroidia > Flavobacteriales > Flavobacteriaceae. The sequence goes on along the minus strand of JAQWON010000094.1, from coordinate 5,954 downwards.
GCGTCCATAAAACTAACTTGTTAATTCAATTAATTTTCTTGATTTTATAATTCTAATAGCAGATTCAATGTCTTTACTAAAAATTTTGTCTTTTTTACAGTGATCTATTTTTGAACGAACATAATCATGGCATTTATTTATCTTATCGCTAGATTTTAAAGGTTTAAGAAAATCCATTGCCTGACTAGAACAAATAAGCTCAATTGCTAAAATTTTTTCTAAGTTCTCCAACACTTTTAAAAACTTCACAGCTCCAATTGATCCCATACTAACATGATCCTCTTGCCCCAGAGATGTAGTTATAGAATCTGCACTTGCTGGAAAACACAAATTTTTATTTTCACTAGTTAATGCTGCAGAAGTATATTGCAATATCATAAAGCCTGAATTCACTCCTGTTTTTTTAATTAACAACCTAGGAACCACATCGTTACCCTCAAGTAGTAAAAAAATTCGTCTATCAGAAATGTTTCCAATTTCTGAGGCGGCAAGAATATTGTAATCTATTGGCATAGCAATTGGTTGTCCATGAAAATTCCCTCCGCTTATAACTTCTTTTTGACCAATAATTATGGGATTGTCTGTAACCGAATTTAGTTCTATTTCCAAAGAATTTTTCAAATGTAAATAAGCATCCCAACTTGCTCCGTGAACTTGTGGAACGCATCTAATAGAATAGGGATCTTGGACTTTGTCACAATCCTGGTGGGATTGCAATATTTGAGAATCCCATAATAATTCATTAATTCTATTTATTACAATAGAAGATCCATTGTAAGGTCTTAAATTCTGAATTTTTTTGCTAAATGGTTTTATAGAACTTTTTGTTGCCTCTATGGTAAATGCAGAAATAATATCTGCATTAATTAAACAATTTTTAAACTTATCCAGTGCAAAACATGTAAATGCAGAAATAAATTGTGTCCCATTTATTAATGCAAGTCCTTCCTTTTCCTTAAGCTTTAAAGGTGGTTTTTTTTCTTGATCTAATACTCTTTTAGTTTTAAATTGTTTCCCTTTATATAATACTTTTCCTTCACCAATTAAAGGCAAAAACAAATGAGCCAAAGGAGCTAAATCACCTGAAGCTCCAACTGATCCCTGTGATGGAACAACTGGGATAATATCTTTTTCAATATGCCAACAAATTCTTTCTATTACATCAATTCTAATTCCAGAAAATCCTTTACACAATGAATGGACTTTTAATATTAGCATCAATTTTGAAATTTCCAAAGGCACACTTATACCTACTCCAACTGCATGACTTTTTAATAAATTTTCTTGTAACAAGCTTGAATCTTCATTTGAAATGATCGTGCTACAAAGTTTTCCTATTCCAGTATTAACACCATAAATCGTGTCGCCAGATTTTAAAATACTTTCGACATTTTCTCTGGAATTATTTATTTTTTGCAATACTTCTTTCTCTATTTGACAATCTAAACTGCCGTACAATATTTCCATAGACAACTCAAAAGTAAGTTTGTCTTTACCATATGAAAATTTCTTTAATGCCATAGCTTTGGTAAGTTCTTTAAATATACAAAATTTGGAAGCTATTATAATTGATATAAAAGTGATGACCTTTTATCATTATTAACTCTTTTTTAACCATGTATTATAAAGATTTTAAGAATTCCGTTATTATTTTTGTTATTGTTGCTTAATAAGCTATTTATTTTAACCCTGTTGAAATTAAACTTTATAATGATTTCAACAGGGTTAACTTTTTCTTTTCCTTAATAGGGAAAATTAAGCTTTATTTAATTGTTTTAAAAATCATTGCGGAAGCGCCCCCTCCTCCATTACATATTCCTGCAGCACCATATTTGCCGTCTTTTTGTAGCGTATTAAGTAATGTAACAACTATTCTAGCTCCAGAACAACCAATTGGATGTCCAAGTGATACAGCTCCTCCATTTATGTTAACCTTATTTGGATCTAATCCTAAAATTTTAATATTTGCCAATCCTACAACTGAAAACGCTTCATTAAGTTCAAAATAATCAATTTCATCAATAGTAATGTTAGCCTTTTTTACTGCAATTGGAAGAGCTTTTGCAGGAGCTGTGGTAAACCATTTCGGTTCAACTGAAGCATCAGCTTGTGAAATTATCATGGCCATTGGTTTGATCCCTAGAGATTTAGCTTTTTCTTCACTCATTAAAACTACAGCTGCTGCGCCATCGTTAATTGAAGAAGAATTTGCTGCAGTAGCTGTTCCGTCTTTTGAAAAAGAAGGTCTTAAATTAGGAATCTTTTCAACTTGAATATTTTTGAATTCTTCATCTTCAACAAAAGTTAAATCTCCTCCCCTTTTTTCAATCTTAACTGGAACAATTTCATTCTCAAATTCACCTAATCTCCAGGCATTAGAACTTCTCTTATAAGATTCAATCGCAAAGCTATCTTGTTCTTCTCTCGATATTTTATACTTTTTTGCGCACTCATCAGCAAAAACTCCCATTGCAACTTTATCATAAGCATCTGTAAGCCCGTCTTTTTGCATAATGTCCTCGAGGCTAGCTGATCCAAATTTTTTCCCTTTCCGCAAAGAAATAAAATGAGGACTCATACTCATATTCTCCATACCTCCGGCTATAACTGTTTCAGCATCTCCTGTTTTAATAGCCTGGGCTCCAAGCATTATTGATTTCATGCCAGAGGCACATACCTTATTAATAGTTGTACAAGGGACATTATTTGGTATTCCTGAATTTAAAGCAACCTGTCTAGCAGGAGCTTGACCTGTCCCAGCTTGGAGAACATGACCCATAAAAACCTCATCAACTTCTGATGGATCCAATTTTATTGAAGATAACAGATCCTTAACTACAATTGCTCCCAAAGAAGTTGCCGTTATATCAGATAGTGATCCCATAAATGAACCTATAGGAGTTCTCTTAGCAGCAACAACAAATACTTTTTTCATAAATTTTACTTAGGCAAGTTAAATTCTAAAGAAAATATCACAAGTATAAATAATCATTTAACCTGGTTAATCTTGACTAATCCTTCTTGTCCAAATTTCATGAAAAGGATCTCCCTTACTACTTAGTCCTTTATGATACCAATCAAAACCCTGGAGTTGATAATCAAAAATCAATTCTATACCCACCTTGTTATTATCTCTTGAGAAATATGATATTTTCTCTTTATACTTTCCCTGAATTGCATCATACTCCCCGCCTCCAGATCCTGAAAACCGAAAAGAAGATGTGTCAAATGCTATCCATTGGAAATACCCGTCAATTAGAAATTTCATTGTTTTTCTTGATCGCGTTAAATCTCTCCTTTGCTCACCATCAGAAGTAACCCTACCTGCCATTAACCACTTCCCTTGCAGTAATTTTTTGGGTTTTGAAATTTTAACCCAGCGATTTTGATTATTTATAGTTATTGACTTAATACTATCATTAGAAAAATTTGAGTTAAACTCTAAGTCTACTTTAATCAACTCACCTTCTTTAGTATAAAAACCCCCTACAGTTTTAATAAATTTTGGTGGATTAGATAAAAAAGATGTCTGAACAAAATAATCGTTATCTATTAAAATTCTATTTTCAACAACTTTGCCATTTTCTTCAGAAGTAAATAGATATACTTGGGGGAAAATAAAATTGGAAAAAAATAAATAAAGAATAAAAAAACAGGTATATTTCATGCCGATTAATTTTTATGTTAGTTATAAAATTAACAATTTCTTATACAATCTGAATTAGAGTTTTATGAAATTTAAAGTTTTTTCAATAATATATTTCTTGTGTATTTATCTTAATGCACAACAAATAACTTTTGAAGAATATGATCTTGACAATGGCCTACATGTTATTCTGCACCAAGATAATTCCATCCCGCTTGTTAGCACATCTATTTTATATAAGGTAGGCTCAAAAGATGGCCCGTCAGATAGGACAGGATTTGCCCATTTTTTTGAGCACTTATTATTTGAAGGAAGTAAAAATATTCCTCTTGGTGAATGGGATAACATTTTAAATTCAAATGGTGGAACGGGAAATGCTGAGACAACAGAGGACTATACTTATTACTTTGAAAAATTTCCGTCTAATAATTTAGAACTTTCATTATGGATGGAATCTGAAAGAATGCTTCATCCAATAATTACAGAAAAAGAAGTGCAAACACAAAGGGAAGTTGTAAAAGAAGAAAAAAGATTGAAAGTAGAAAATAGTCCATACATGAAATGGCAAGAAAATATAAATAAAAACATTTATAAAAAACATCCCTACAAACGTCCTCCTTTTGGTGAAATGGATCATCTTGATGCTGCAAGTTTAGATGAGTTCCTTGATTTTAATAAAAAATTTTATGTCCCAAACAATGCAATTCTTGTTATTGCCGGTGACTTTGAAACTGAAAAAATCAAAAAAATGATCTCTGAATATTTTGGAGATATCCCAAAAGGAGAGAAAATAAAAAGATCTTACCCTATAGAAGAGATAATTGAAAGCCCTAGAAATGCTCTGGCTTATGATAGTAACATTCAAATTCCTGCATTATTTATAGCCTATTTAAATCCATCTATGAAAAGTCGTGAAAATAGGATTATTGAAATGATTTCAGCTTATTTGTTTAGTGGGAAAAGTTCTAAAATTTACAAACGTTTAGTTGAGGATAAAAAAATTGCGTTACAAGCAACTGCTATTAACTTGAGTCAGGAAGATTATAGCACTTATGTTATGATTAGTCTCCCTCTTGGAGATAATAATTTAGATTCAATAGTTGAAGAAATTGATCAGGAAATAGAGAAAATGCAAAATGATTTAATCTCTGATCGAGATTATAATAAATTGCAAAATAAATTTGAACTAAATTATATAAATTCAAATTCTAATCTTGATAATATCGCACGATCACTTGCTGTTTACTACGCAATTCATGGAGACACTAATCTTATTAATTCTGAAATCGAAATCTATCGATCAATTACCAAAGAAGAAATAAGATCAATTGCAAAAAATTTATTAGACAAAAACAAACGTGTAATCTTGAAATATTTACCCAAAAAATAAACTTCTCCATGGAAAAAATTTTATCCTTTCTTACTTTATTTATTTTCAGCATTTCTTTATTCTCACAAATTGATAGGTCTAAACAACCTTTTGCTGGGCCATCTCCTGAAATAAAATTTAAAGATCCAAACGAATTTAAATTAAATAACGGATTGACTGTTTTAATTATTGAAGATAAAAAATTGCCTCGGGTTTCTGCAAGATTAACTACTGATATTCCAATGATTTATGAAGGATCAAAGGCTGGTTCTCTAGCAATATTTAATCAGATGCATGGTAATGGATCAAAAAATATCTCTAAAGACAATTTTGAAGAAGAAATAGATTTTCTTGGTGCAAGAATTTCTTTCAGTGTAAATGGAGCTTTTGCAAGTTCGCTTTCAAGATATTTTCCAAGAATACTTGAATTAATGTCTGATGGAATAATAAATCCTAATTTTTCTCAGAATGAATTTGATAAAGAAAAAGAAAAGTTATTTGAACAGATTAAGGCTTCAGAAAAAGATGTTGAGAATATTGCGAGAAGAGTAGAAAATTTTTTGTCTTATGGAGCTAATCATCCCTATGGAGAATATGTTTCAAAAGAAACTGTTGAGAACATTTCTCTAAAAGATATTGAAACAATATATAATAATTATGTTGCTCCTAACAATTCATATTTGGTTATCGTTGGTGATGTAGATTATAAAAAAGTTAAGAATCAGGTTGAAGTTTTATTTAGTAAATGGAAGCCTAAGGATTTATTAATTAAATCCTTCCCTGTGCCAGTAAATCCGAGTGAAATAGAAATAAATTTTGTTAATATGGATAATGCCGTCCAATCTGAAATTTCATTAATTAATACTGTCTCGCTAGATAAATCAAATCCCGATTATTTTCCTGTTTTGGTAGCAAATCAAATTTTAGGTGGTGGTGCTG
>JAQWON010000077.1 GCA_029245825.1 Flavobacteriaceae bacterium | reverse complement strand
AATTAAAAGCTAATCCAAATCGTAAGTCAACTGGAACTGTAGTTGAAGCATATTTAGATAAAGGGAGAGGGTATGTTACAACTATTTTAGTTCAAACAGGCACTCTAAAAATAGGTGATTATTTCTTAGCGGGTAAACATAGTGGAAAGATTAAAGCAGTTTTTGATGAGAGAGGTAAAGCTTTAGAAGAAGCACTTCCTTCAACTCCAGTTTCTATTCTAGGTCTTGATGGAGCTCCACAAGCTGGAGATAATTTCCATGTTTTAGAAGATGAAAAAGAGGCAAAACAAATAGCTGCGAAAAGAACTCAACTTGTAAGGGAACAAAATGTTAGAACTCAAAAACACATCACATTAGATGAAATTGGAAGAAGAATAGCTTTGGGTGAATTTAAAGAACTTAATCTAATTTTGAAGGGAGATGTTGATGGATCAGTGGAAGCCTTAACGGATTCATTTCAAAAATTATCTACTGAGGAAATACAAATAAATATTGTTCATAAAGGGGTTGGTGCAATAACTGAATCTGATATTTTGTTAGCTTCTGCTTCTGATGCTATAGTAATTGGTTTCAATGTTAGGCCTGTTGGGAATGCAAGACTTCTTTCTGAAAAAGAACAAATTGACGTAAGATCTTATTCGATAATATATGACGCCATAAATGATCTAAAAGATGCTATGGAAGGTATGCTATCTCCTGAAATTAAAGAAGAAGTTACTGGAACTGCTGAAGTTAGAGAAATATACAAGATTTCTAAATTAGGGACCGTTGCTGGCTGCATGGTATTAACAGGTAAAATCTATAGAGAGTGTAGCGTTAGATTAATTAGAGAGGGTGTTGTCCAGCATACAGGAACTTTAATTTCTTTAAAGCGTTTTAAAGATGATGTAAAAGAAGTTAATAAAGGATATGATTGTGGACTACAACTTAAAGATTATAATAAAATAGCTGTAAGTGATACTTTAGAGTTCTTCCGCGAAGTTGCCGTAAAGAAAAAACTTTAAAGTTTTAGTTTCAGCAAAAATGCTGAGGGATATTTTTTCTTAATTTCATTTAGTTTACTTATCGACACGTAATAATTTTTGAAATCACCTACTTGGACTTTATAATTTGGTGTTTCAAAAATTATACTTGCTTTCCATTCAGGGTAATTTGTTCTAAATTCATCTAATATTTCTTTAGCGACTAAGTAGTTTCCATAGTAAAGTTGAATTGTGTAATAATTTGATCCATATTCTTCAGAATCTATCTCTTTTTTTTGAAGAATTAATTTTTTCACAATAGAATCTTCTTCCAAGGGGAAAAATATTTCTTGAGACTGAACCTTATAAAAAGCAGTGAATATAATTATTAAATATGATAAAAGATTTGTCAATTTACTCTATTAATTAGAATTATATTTTAAGTCGAAATCATTAAATAAAGCGAACATTTTTTAACAATATTAAGCAAATATATTTTTACATTATTTAGAACCAATATAAATTACAAAATTATTATATTTAGTCTTTATCTTAACGTCAGTATGAATTATTTTTGTAGCGAAATTTTAAAGGTTATCATAAGAGTTTTATAACTAACTATCTTGAATAGGATAAAAATAAAATATTTAAAAGGGGTTTTAATTCCCCTCTTTTTCATAACTAGCCTTAGCTTCAATTTTTTATTTAGCCAAGAGGAACAAATTCTTACTGGAAAAAAACTTTTTAATACTCATTGTGCAGCATGTCACAAGGTAAAAAAGAAAGCTATTGGACCTGCAATGAGAGGTGTTTCAGAAAAATATGATCGCGAGTGGCTTTATTCATGGATCAAAAATAGTGCTTCCATGATTAAATCTGGAGACCCGCAAGCAGTTGCTATTTGGGAAGAGTATAATAGAACAGCAATGAACGCTTTTCCTCAACTCTCCAATGTTGATATAGATAATATACTTGCATATGCTGACTATATCCCTCCTGTACCTGTTGTCGCCCAATCCTTACCGGTAAGTTCAGGTGGAGAAAATACAGGAAACTACAATGATCTTATACTTATTGCCCTAGTTTTAGTTTTTTTAATTCTTACAGCAATGTTAATTCTTGTCAAAAGAACATTGATTAGAATAGCATCTGCTAGTGGGGTTAAAATTGTATCTGAAAAAAAACCAAAAGATAATATCGCCTTATCCATATTAAGCGCATTTGCTAAAAATCAATTTTTAGTTATTTCTTCAGTAATTTTATTAATGTTATCTAGTGGATATTATGTTTATGCATGGATGATGCAAGTAGGAATTGATGAGGGTTATATGCCTGTTCAACCCATTCATTATTCTCATAAAATTCATTCAGGGGCCAATAAGATTGAATGTAAATATTGTCATTCATCTGCCAGAGTTTCAAAACACTCAGGAATACCCTCTTTAAACGTGTGTATGAATTGTCATAAAAATATTGCAGAATATAATGGGGAAGAAGATTTAGAGAATGGATATGACAGAGATTTCTACACCAATGAAATAAAAAAATTATATGCTGCTGTTGGATGGGATGAGGATAATCAAGTTTATACTGGAAAAACTCAACCTGTAAAATGGGTAAGAATTCATAATCTACCTGATCATGTCTATTTTAATCATGCGCAACATGTTGAAGTCGCAAATATAGAATGCCAAAAATGTCATGGGCCTGTTGAGGAGATGGAAATTATGTATCAGTATTCACCACTTACAATGGGATGGTGCATTAATTGTCATAGGGAATCTAATATTGATTTAAAAGGGAATGAGTACTACAAAAAAATACATGAGGAGTTGTCTAAGAAATATGGAGTTGAAAAACTAACTGTAGCTCAAATGGGAGGATTAGAATGCGGCAAGTGTCATTATTGATTTGAATAAAATGTATAATTTTTTATGAAAAAAAATAAAAAATATTGGAAGAGTTCAGAAGAGCTTAAAAAAGGGAGTAAAATCTTAAGTGAGTTTAAGAATAAAGAATTTATTCAAAAACTTCCTGAAGATATTTTTAATACAAACAAACAAGCTTTAGAAGACTCCTCTACCAATAGAAGAGATTTTTTAAAGTATGTTGGTTTTAGTACTGCTGCTGCTTCAATTGCTGCCTGCGAAGGTCCTGTAATTAATTCAGTTCCATATGTTGTTCAACCTGATGAGATTATTCCAGGGAATGCAAATTATTATGCATCTTCTATCGCTGATGGCTATGATTACAGAAATATACTTGTTAAAACTAGAGAAGGAAGACCAATTAAAATTAAGCAGAATAAAGATGCTATAAGTCTTGGAGAATGTAACGCAAGAGTCCTTGCATCGGTTCTTTCCTTATATGATTCAAAAAGATTAAAAGGACCCAAGGTAAATGGACTAGATATTGACTGGGATGATTTTGATCAAAAAATAGTTAGCAAACTAAAAAATCTTTATGAACAAGACAAAAGAGTTGTTCTATTAACTCATACTATACCAAGTCCTACTACTCAAAAAATCATTAATAAATTTATTTCAAAGTTTCCCAATATAAAGCATGTTGTATATGATTCTATTTCATCTAGTGAGACATTAGATGCATTTGAAAGTTTATTTGGAATTAGGGCTTTTGTAGATTATGATTTTTCAAAAGCAGAAACTATTGTTTCAATTGACGCAGATTTTCTTGGCGATTGGCAAGGGGGAGGATATGAAGGAGGATATTCTAAAGGTAGGATTCCTAAAAGCAGTAAAGGAAAATCTTCCATGTCTTATCACATTCAATTTGAATCAAATATGTCTTTAACTGGTGCAAACGCAGATAAAAGAATTCCGTGCAGGCAAGAGATTATGAAAAAAATTGTTTTAGAAATACATTCTAAAATTTTTGATAGAGACTTTAATAATTATAAAGAATTAAGTGAATTCGATGAAAAAAATAATAGCATAATATCAGATGTTATAAAAAGACTTAGAAAATCAGGCAAAAAATCTTTAGTTGTTTCTGGTATACAAAACGTGGAAATACAAAAGATGATTTTAGAAATTAATCAAAAATTGTCTAGTGATTCCTTCGACATTGAAAACCCAAGAATAATTCATCAGGGTAAAAATAGTGATGTAAAAGATTTAGTTGACGGAATACTAGACGGATCCATAAAAGGTATTTTAACTTTTGGAATAGACCCTGGATATACTTTACCCATGGGGATCGATTTTGTCAAAGCACTTCAAGAAGTGGATCTTTCGGTTGTATTTTCAATGAAAGAAAATGAAACTTCAGCTGGAGCTGAATATATCGCTGCAGTTCCACATTATTTGGAGAGCTGGGGTGATTATGAATTTAAGCTTGGGCATTATAGTCTTGCTCAACCAACTATTCAGCCATTATTTAATACAAGGCAATTCCAAGATATTTTATTAAAGTGGAGCGGTGATAATTCTTTATATTATTCTGAGATTAAGAAAAATTGGAACGAAAATATTTTAAAAGGAAAATCATGGAACAAAAGTCTTCATGATGGTGTATACATTTCTAATAAAAAATTCAACCCAAAAAGAAACAAAAAAGATTTCAAATATAATCTATTCAGTTCCCTGAATTCTTCAAATGATGATTCTATAGACTTAATATTATATACTAAAATTGGTATGGGAGATGGAAATCAAGCTAATAATCCTTGGCTTCAAGAATTTCCAGATCCGATTTCAAGAACAACTTGGGATAATTATCTTACAGTTTCAGTCAAAGATGCAAAAAAGTTTGGATTCAAAAATTATAATGTTGCAAATGGAGGCCTAAATGGAAGCTATGCAAAAATAGAAGCTGCTGGAAAAGAAATAATTGCCCCTGTTTTAATACAACCTGGTCAAGCAGAAGGGACCATGGGATTAGCTTTTGGTTACGGCAAAATCCAAGGTGTGAAAGAAGAAATGCAAATTGGAGTAAATGCGTTTAAACTCTACGCAAATTTTCAAAAAATTCAAAGCGCAAAAGTTTCACTTCACGAAAATAAATTTCATGAATTTGCCTGTATTCAGCTTCATAATACTTTAATGGGCAGGGGAGATATAATCAAAGAAACAACACTTGATATTTTCAACTCTGAAGATAAGTCACACTGGAATCCTGTACCAGTTGTTTCAAAAAACCATATTGAAATTCCAGTAAATTCTGATGAAGTAGATATGTGGGACTCTTTTGATCGTTCAATTGGTCATCACTTTAACATGTCAATTGATCTTAATGCATGTACTGGTTGTGGCGCTTGTATCATAGCCTGTCATTCTGAAAACAATGTACCTGTTGTCGGGAAAAGAGAGGTCAGAAAATCAAGGGATTTGCATTGGCTTAGAATAGACAGATATTATTCTTCTGAACAAAGTTTTGAATCAGATAATGAAGCAGTAGATGCAATTTCTGGTTTAGGAGAAACCCTGACTGTAATGGATGAAATGGAAAATGCAAATGAAAATCCTGAGGTTTCTTTCCAACCGATTATGTGTCAGCATTGCAATCATGCTCCTTGTGAGACAGTATGTCCTGTGGCTGCCACTTCACATGGTCGTCAAGGACAAAATCATATGGCATATAATCGTTGTGTAGGGACAAGATATTGTGCTAATAATTGCCCTTACAAGGTTCGAAGATTTAATTGGTTTAGATATAATAAAAATGATGAATTTGATTATAACATGAATGATGATTTAGGAAGAATGGTTCTTAATCCTGATGTTGTTGTAAGGTCTAGGGGTGTGATGGAAAAATGTTCCATGTGTATACAAATGACTCAGAAGACAATTTTAGACGCTAAACTTGAAGGTCGAAAAATCATTGATGGTGAATTTCAAACTGCTTGCTCACAAGCATGTGGAAGCAACGCAATTGTATTTGGTGATATTAATGACTCTGATAGTAAAATTAAAAAACTTAAGGAAGATGATCGTTCATATCATTTACTTGAGAGTGTTGGTACAAAACCTAACGTTGTTTATCAGACAAAAATTACAAACAAAGATATTTCATAAAAGAAAAAGTATATGGCATCTCATTATGAAGCACCAATAAGGAAGCCCTTAGTAACAGGAGATAAGACTTATCATGATGTTACAGTCGATGTTGCAGCTCCTGTTGAGGGAAAGCCTAATCGTCAGTGGTGGATTGTTTTCGGAATTTCACTTACTGTTTTCTTATGGGGACTGGGTTGTATAATTTATACAATTTCAACTGGGATAGGTGTTTGGGGATTAAATAAAACTGTAGGATGGGCTTGGGACATTACTAATTTTGTTTGGTGGGTAGGGATAGGTCATGCTGGAACTCTTATTTCTGCTGTTCTTCTTTTGTTTAGGCAAAAATGGAGAATGGGGATAAATAGATCGGCTGAAGCGATGACTATTTTTTCAGTCATCCAAGCAGGATTATTTCCTATAATTCATATGGGGAGACCTTGGTTAGGATATTGGATGTTACCTATTCCGAATACTTTTGGTTCTTTATGGGTTAATTTTAATTCACCTCTTCTGTGGGATGTTTTTGCAATCTCAACTTATTTGTCAGTTTCATTAGTCTTTTGGTGGACTGGTTTATTGCCAGATTTTGCAATGATTAGGGATAGAGCAGTAAAACCTTTTCAAAAGAAAATTTACAGTTTATTAAGTTTTGGCTGGAGCGGCAGAGCTAAAGATTGGCAACGTTTTGAAGAAGTCTCGTTAGTGCTTGCTGGCCTAGCCACTCCTCTTGTTTTATCTGTTCATACAATCGTATCATTTGACTTTGCTACATCTGTCATTCCAGGCTGGCATACAACTATTTTCCCCCCCTATTTTGTGGCTGGAGCTATATTTTCTGGTTTTGCCATGGTTCAAACGCTTCTTATTATCATGAGGAAAGTCTCTAATTTAGAGGATTATATCACAGTACAGCATATTGAACTCATGAACATTGTCATAATGATAACAGGATCTATTGTTGGTGTTGCATATATAACAGAACTGTTTATTGCCTGGTATTCTGGAGTTGAATATGAACAATATGCTTTTTTGAATCGTGCAACAGGACCTTATTGGTGGGCTTATTGGGCAATGATGTCATGTAATGTTTTTTCTCCTCAACTTATGTGGTTTAAAAAATTAAGAACTAGTATTATCTTTTCATTTGTCATATCAATTGTTGTAAATATTGGAATGTGGTTTGAAAGGTTTGTAATTATTGTTACTTCCCTTCATAGAGATTATTTGCCTTCATCCTGGACTATGTTTTCTCCTACGTTTGTTGATATCGGGATTTTTATGGGGACTATAGGCTTTTTCTTTGTTTTATTTTTACTTTATGCTAAATATTTTCCTGTAATTGCTCAGGCTGAGGTTAAAACTATATTAAAGTCATCTGGAGAAAAATTTAAAAAACTTAGAGATGGAAAATAAAAATAAGATTGTGCATGCGATTTATGATGATGATGATGTGCTATTAAAAGCAGTCAAGGAGTTACGTTCAAAAAAATATGTTATTGAAGAAGTTTTCACTCCATTTCCTGTTCATGGTTTAGATAAAGCAATGGGGTTATCAGGTACCCGTATTGCAATTACATCTTTCATTTATGGTTGTATTGGGCTGGGGGTCTCTATTCTTATGATGGATTATATGATGATTCAAGATTGGCCACAAAATATTGGAGGAAAACCTAGTTTTTCCTATGTTGAGAATATGCCTGCTTTTGTTCCAATAATGTTTGAATTAACAGTTTATTTTGCTGCTCATTTGATGGTAATTACTTTTTACTTAAGAAGTAGGTTATGGCCATTTAAAAAAGCTGAAAACCCAATTCCATCAACAACTGATGATAAATTTTTAGTCCAGATTGATAGTTATAAAAGTGAGAGCGAATTAAAAAAGGTTCTAAAAAAACTGGAGCCATTGAAATTATTTTAAAAGAAAAAAATAGTATAGAGTGAGAAAGGAAATATTATTTATTGTTTACACATTTTTGTTTTTGGTTGTTCAGTCCTGTTTTGACTCTTCAGCTCCAAATTATCAATATTTCCCTGATATGTATGAGCCAATAGGCTATACTACCTATTCTGAATCTGATGCATTTAATAATGGCATAGAGGCTCAGGAACCTGTCAATGGAACTATTCCAAGAGGGATGATGTTATATGAATACCCAAACAGTAATGAAGGTTATGAAGATGCTAAGATAAATCTTCTTTCTCCTATCGATTACAATGATGAAGATAGAGCTATTGGTAAAGAGCTTTATGGTATTTATTGTGCTTTATGTCATGGAAATAAAGGGGATGGGCAAGGAATTTTAATGAAAAGAGAAAAATTTTTAGGTGTCCCTAGTTATGCTGATAGAGATATTACTTTAGGGAGTATCTATCATGTTTTAATTTATGGAAGAAATGCTATGGGTTCGCACTCTGGTCAATTAAGTATCAAAGAAAGATGGCAAGTTGCTCATTATGCTATGGAGCTTCGTAAAGAATTAATTAAATAATGAACTGTAATGGCTAATTATAAATTTTCAAATAGAGTTAGGAACTTTGCTGGTATTTTAATGATTCTTGGAATTATTGGACTTGCTTATGGTTTTTTGTCAGCTCCTTCAAATTTAGAAGAAGCACAAGCTATGGTTTCTGATAGTCATCATGAGGAGGGACATTCTGAAAAAGTTTTAAATCAAGGAGATAATTCCAGTGCTGTTTATCATGACGAAAAAGAGTCTTCTTCTGATCATAATGATCATAGCGAGCATTTATTACATAAACTTCAAAATAAGCCCTGGGCAGCACTTTATGTTGCCGCTTTATTTTTTATGATGATTTCACTTGGTACTTTGGCTTTTTATGCAATTCAAAGGGCGTCTCAAGCTGGTTGGTCACCAGTTCTATATAGAGTTATGGAGGGAATTACTGCCTACTTATTGCCGGGATGTTTAATTGTTTTTTTAATTCTTGTGCTTTCAGGACTTCACATGAATCATTTATTTATATGGATGGATTCAAAAGTTGTTGCTCATGACGAGATAATAAAGGCAAAGATAGGGTATTTAAATACTCCATTTTTTCTTTTAAGAGCAGGTTTTTATATTCTTGGGTGGTGTGCGTATAGGTATTTTTCTAGAAAATTTTCCTTGGCTCAAGATAAAGCAAAGGATATTTCATACCACAAGAAAAATTTTAGGATTTCTGCGGCATTTTTGGTTTTCTTCATTGTAACTGAATCCATGATGTCTTGGGATTGGATAATGTCAATTGATCCACACTGGTTTAGTACTCTTTTTGGATGGTATGTTTTTGCAAGTATGTTTGTCTCAGGAATTACTGTTATAGCACTTACAGCTATTTATCTTAAATCTAAGGGATATTTAGAATTGGTCAATGATAGTCATATACATGATTTAGGAAAATTTATGTTTGGGATAAGTATTTTTTGGACTTACCTGTGGTTTTCTCAATTCATGTTAATTTGGTACGCAAATATTCCAGAGGAGGTTACCTACTTCATGACTAGAATAGAAGATTATAATTTGCCTTTTTTCAGTATGCTTGCACTAAATTTTATTTTACCATTATTAGTTTTGATGAATAGCGATTATAAGCGTGTTAATTATTTTATAGTAATTACGGGGATTATTATCATAATTGGTCATTATATTGATGTGTTTAATATGATAATGCCATCAGCTGTTGGTGATAAATGGTTTATTGGTATTTCTGAGATAAGTGCATTTATGTTTTTTGCAGGATTATTTATATACATTGTTTTTAGAGAAATTTCTAAAGCCCCACTTTATCCTGTTGGGGATCCGTTTATAGAAGAAAGTAAAAGGTATCATTATTAATTTAATTATTTGTAAATGACAGATCAGATTCTTTTATCCACAACCCTACTAACATTGACAATATTAGTTTTGGCAGCTATATCTATATGGCAAGTGGCAAAAATTTTTCAAATGTCTCAACCCCCTACTGAAAGCTCTCAAATAGCTGGTGATAAGGATAATCGTTTTAATGGGAAACTGATGTTAGCATTTCTGTTTTTTATTTATATCCTGACTTTTTATTCTTTTTGGAGCTGGGGAGATGTTTTGCTTCCTGGATCTTCATCTGAGCATGGTTATATTTATGATAATCTTATGTGGGTTACTTTTGCTGTCATCTTTTTTGTTCAAACAATTACTCAAGCCTTACTACATTATTTTGCATATAAGTATCATGGAAGAGAGGGACAAAAAGCACTTTTTTACCCTGATAACATGAAATTAGAAATTGCATGGACAATTATTCCTGCAATTGTTTTAGCTGTAATAATTTTATATGGCTTATATACATGGAGTAAGATCATGATGTTTGAAGAAAATGAGGATGCTCTAGTTGTTGAATTATATGCACAGCAATTTAACTGGAAGGCAAGATATGCAGGAGATGATGGCGTTCTTGGAGATGCCAATGTACGTTTTCTTCAAGATTTTGATGGAAGAAACTTAGTAGGAATTGATTATACTGATCCAAATGGATACGATGATGTTGTTGTTCAGGAGCTTCACCTTCCTGTTGATCGAGATGTAATTTTTAAAATGAGATCACAAGACGTTTTACATTCTGCATATATGCCGCACTTTCGTGCTCAAATGAACTGTGTTCCTGGAATGATTACAGAGTTTAAATTCAAGCCTATAAAAACTACAGCACAGATGCGTAATGATCCTGAAGTAATTTAAAAAGTTGAAAAAATAAATAAAATAAGATCAGGAAAAAGTAAAGAACTAACAAAAATAGGTGAAGAACCTTTAGATCCCTATGTTTTTGATTATGTTTTGATTTGTAATAAAATTTGTGGTGCATCCCATTATAATATGCAAATGAAAATTGTAGTAGAGACTCAAGAAGAATTTGAAAAATGGTATAGTGAAAAAGAAACTTTCGCTCAAATAATACAACAATAAACTATAAAAAATATGTCATCCAATTCAGAACATCACGACCATCATCATAAAGAAACCTTCATAACAAAGTATATTTTTAGCCAAGACCATAAGATGATATGTAAACAATATTTAATTACAGGTTTATTTATGGGTATTATAGGAATAGCGATGTCATTAGTTTTTCGATTACAATTAGCATGGCCAGAGGAGCCTTTTTGGATAATGGAATTACTTTTAGGAGATTGGGCGCCTGAAGGTGTAATGGATCCAAATGTATATTTGGCTCTAGTAACAATTCATGGCACTATCATGGTGTTTTTTGTTTTAACTGCAGGATTAAGTGGAACCTTTAGTAATTTATTAATTCCTCTTCAGATAGGAGCTAGAGATATGGCATCAGGCTTTTTAAACATGATATCTTATTGGTTATTCTTTTTATCAAGCGTTGTAATGTTATCTTCCCTTTTTGTTGAAGCAGGACCTGCTGCTGCTGGATGGACTGTTTATCCTCCACTTAGCGCGCTGCCTCAATCCATGCCTGGATCAGGTTTAGGAATGACTTTATGGTTGTTTTCCATGGCAATATTTATTGCCTCTTCTCTTTTGGCAGCTCTAAATTATATTGTTACAGTTCTAAATCTCCGAACAAAGGGGATGACTATGACACGACTACCATTAACAATTTGGGCATTTTTTATTACTGCAATTATTGGCGTTGTCTCTTTTCCAGTACTTCTATCAGCAGCCTTACTATTAATAATGGACAGAAGCTTTGGAACATCTTTTTTTCTTTCTGATATATTTATTCAAGGGGAGGTTCTTCATTATCAAGGAGGCTCACCTGTTTTATTTGAACATTTATTTTGGTTCCTTGGCCACCCAGAGGTTTATATTGTTTTATTGCCAGCCCTTGGAATAACATCTGAAGTTCTAGCAACTAGCTCAAGAAAACCAATTTTTGGATATAGGGCTATGGTAGCTTCTATTCTTGCAATCGCCTTCCTTTCAACAATTGTATGGGGACATC
>JAQWON010000070.1 GCA_029245825.1 Flavobacteriaceae bacterium | reverse complement strand
AATTAAATTAATATCTCCATTAATAGAAATATGTTCTCCAGGTTTTCTGTCAAAAACCCCTAATCGTCTCAAAATTGTTGGATATAAGATATCATGAACTAATGTTGATTTCCCACTTCCGGAAACACCTGTAACAACACTCAAGCAATTTAGGGGAAATGATACATTTATATCTTTTAGGTTATTTTCTCTTGCTCCAATTATAGAAATCCATTTGTTAGTCTTTTTTCTGTTTTCTGGTATTGGTATTTTCATTTTCCCATTTAAATATTTAGCGGTAAGACTATCTGCTTTAATTATCTCTTCTAAGGATCCCTCAGCTACAACCTCTCCTCCTTGAGTTCCAGCAAATGGGCCCATATCTATAATTCTATCTGCAGATGAAATTATTCCCTTATCATGTTCAACAACTACTAAAGTATTCCCTATGTCTCTTAGCTGTTTCATGACTGAAATCAATTTTTCATTATCGCGTGGATGCAATCCAATAGAGGGTTCGTCTAGTATATACATTGACCCAACAAGAGAGCTTCCAAGAGAAGTAGAAAGGCTTATTCTTTGAGATTCACCACCTGATAAGCTATTTGTTCTTCTATTTAAAGAAAGATATCCTAAACCCATCTGGAAAATAAAGTTTATTCTAGAATTAATTTCTTTCAAAACTTGGTCAGAAAGTTCGCTTTGATATTTACTCAGTTTAATCGAATTAAAATAGATTTTAAGATCATGTATCGACATTTCTAATAACTCAGAAATATTCTTATTGTTTATTTTGACATAATTTGTTTCTTTTCTTAGTCTTGATCCTTTACATTCCGGACATTTAGTTTTACCTCTATATCGAGAAAGCATAACACGATTCTGAATCTTATACAACTTTGATTCAATTTTTTTAAAAAATTTATTAATCCCTATAAAATTATTTTCTTCATTCCAAATGATATTAACCTCCCGATTAGAAAGTTTAAAAAATGGCTTATGAATATTGATGTTTAAATCCATAGAAGAATTAATTAATTTCCTTTGAAACCTTGACATACTTGTACCTCTCCAAGGAGCTATTGCGCCATCATAGATAGATCTGCTTTTATCAGGGACAACTAGATCAGGATCAACCCCTATAACATCACCAAAGCCTCCGCATTTTTGACAGGCTCCAAAAGGATTATTAAAACTAAAGAAATGTATACTGGGTTTTATAAAACTCATTCCATCTGAAGTAAAATGGTTTGAAAATTCAATTTTTTTATTTTTATCTAATATTAAAACTGAACAATACCCTTTTCCTTCATAAAATGACAATTCAATACTATCTTTTATACGCTGAAAAAAATCATCAGACTTTTCAAAAATTAACCTATCAACAACTAAATAAAATTTTTCTTCTGGCACAAAATCTAATTCATCAATTCTATGAATATTTTTTTTGTAATAAATTCTTACAAAGCCTTGTTTTTCAATAGTTTGGATCTTTTTCTTGCAATCTATAGCATCTTTCACGATAAAAGGTGACAGTATTAAAAATTTTGTCCCAATCTCAAACAATTCTATTTTTTTTACAACATCATTAATTGAATGGGATTTAACCTCTTTACCTGAAACAGGTGAATATGTCTTACCTATTCTAGCATAAAGCAAGCGGATGTAATCATATATTTCAGTTTTTGTTCCAACAGTTGACCTGGGGTTTGAAGAGGAAACTTTTTGATCAATTGCTATAGCTGGAGAAATACCCTTCACAAAATCTACCTTTGGTTTATTTAGCCTCTCTAAAAATTGACGAGAATATGATGACAAACTCTCAATATATAATCTTTGTCCTTCAGCATAAAGTGTATCAAAAACTAAAGATGATTTTCCTGAGCCAGACAATCCAGTTACAACAGTCATTTTATAACGAGGAATTGAAACACTTACATTTTTTAAGTTGTGATTTTTAGCGCCTCCAATAAGGATATTATCATCTACTTTACTCACAGTTTAAAGTTAAAAAAGCTTAAAAATACAATTATCTACATTTTAAGTGAAGGTTGAAAGTTAAAAAATATGAGTATATTTGTTTAAAATATACTGCCTATAGCATAAAACTACTTTTAAACGTAATAACGAATTTTAATAATTGTTGTTCTAAAAGTAAAATTTTATGCACTCTTCAAATATTAATTATAACAATGATTCCATTCTTGTAAAAAAATACATTGATGGAGATGAAGCAGCACTTGGTAAGCTTATAAAAAAACATAAATCAAGGATCTATAATTTCATATTCTCTAAAGTATTAAACAGAGATATTGCAGAAGATATCTTTCAAGATACCTTTATCAAGGTTATTAAAACGCTTAAAAAAGGGTTTTATAGCGAGGAAGGAAAGTTTTTGCCTTGGATCATGAGGATTGCTCATAATCTTGTTATTGATCATTTTAGAAGAAATAATAGAATCCCAAAATTTGAAAACAATAATGATTATGATATTTTTCAAAATCTATCGGATTCTTCTCTAAATGCTGAAAAATCAATTATCAAAAATCAGGTTTCAAGTGATTTGCAGCTTCTTGTTGAAGAGTTGCCTGGTGATCAAAAGAATGTTATAATAATGCGTCTATACAGAGATATGAGTTTTAAAGAGATAGCTGAAAATACTGGGGTTAGCATCAATACGGCATTAGGTAGAATGAGATATGCTATAATTAACTTAAGAAAAATGATAGATGATAATCAAATTATCTTAAGTCACTAGATAATTTTATTAATTTTTTACCGTTATAATTGCATCTAAACAATATTTATGGTAAAAAACTACTCAAAAGTTAATTTTAAAGATTCAAAGGGTCCTAGAAAGCTTGTGATTAAGAGAATTTTAGCTTTTTCAAAATCTTACATCGCTAATAAATCAAAGCAGGTTAAAAAAGATAATTTTTCCTAATATCGACTTGTTTTTCTGTAGTATTCGTCAACAACTTTTTTCCTTCCAATCTTTTTAGTTATTAAATCTTTATCAAGTCTCCAGCCTCTTGCTGGTGAATATTCTCTTCCATACCAAATCATTTTAATATGCATGTCGTTCCATCTATTCTTAGGGAACAATCTTTTAGCATCCTGTTCAGTTTTAACAACATTTTTCCCACTTGAAAAACCCCATCGATACATTAACCTATGAATATGAGTGTCAACTGGAAATGCAGGTATGCCAAAGGCTTGGGACATTACTACGCTTGCAGTTTTGTGACCCACAGAAGGTAGGGCTTCTAATTCTTCAAATGTTTTAGGCACTTTACCATTATGAGAATTTATTATAATGTGAGATAATTCATAAATACCTTTTGACTTCATAGGAGATAGACCTACAGGTCTAATGATGCCCCTAATTTCCTCAACATTTAACTTAATCATTTGATAAGGTGTCTTTGCTCTTAAAAAAAGTTTTGGGGTGATCTTATTAACTCTAACATCAGTGCTCTGAGCCGATAGAATAACTGCTATTAATAAAGTGTAAGGGTCCTCATGATCCAAAGGAACTGAAACCTTAGGATAAATTTCATCTAACTTTCGTATAGTATAGTTTACCTTCTCTTTTTTATTCAAAATATTTTCTTTTATTTGCTAGTAAATTTAATAATAGATATAATATGTTAAAAATAGGAGATAAAGTAAAAGATTTTTCATTTATAGATGATTCTGGGAATACTATAAATTTTTCAGATTATAAAGGAAAAAAAGTTGTGGTTTTTTTCTATCCAAAAGCGGATACTCCGGGCTGTACAACAGAGGCTTGTAGCCTCAGGGATAACTACAGAGAAATCTCTAGTCTTGGTTATTCAATTCTTGGGGTTAGTGCCGATAATGAAAAAAAACAAAAATCTTTTTCTGATAAGTTTAATCTTAATTTTCCTCTGATAGCGGATTCAGAAAAAAATGTTATTAATTTATTTGGTGTTTGGGGACCGAAAAAATTTATGGGAAGAGAATACGAAGGAATTTTAAGAACAACATTTATAATTGATGAAAATGCAATTATAAAAAAAGTAATAGAAAAGGTTAAAACAAAGGAGCACGCTGAACAGGTTTTAAATATCCTAAATAGTTTATAAAATATTGTTCATTTTTTCCAACCAAACATTTTATCGGCTATAATCATCTCAGCAATTCCTTTAGGAAGTTTATCTTTCCAACTATCTTTACCTGCCTTTATTTTTGAAAGGATATCTCTTGAAAAAATTGAGAGATATTCTTGATTAAAGTCAATAATGTCAACAATTTTCCCGTTGTATTTAAAGAATTTGTAAAATTCTTTCATTCTGGGATGAAGTTTTAAATTATTAGAATTTGTAATAGCGTCTGAATCAATGTCTTTTTGAGGATAGAGGTAAACTTTTAAATTGTTGTGAAACATCTTTCCAAACGCTTCCAAAATGCCGCCATCAACATCATTGTAATACTGCTCGTCAAAAATCTGAACAAAATTATTTACACCCATGGCAAGACCAAGTCTTTCCTTAGTATACTCTGAAAAATAACTGACGAGTTTATAATATTCTTTATAATCAGAAATAAGAACAGTATGACCTAAAGAACATAAAAGCTTTGCTCTATCCATAAAATCTTTCTCATCAACTTTTCCTTCAGAAATTAAGTTAGAAAGAGTAATTTCAAAAATAACTTCAGTATTATTTTGTTGAACATCTGATTCCTTAACAAAAATGTCATAAGACCTTTCAAACATATCAATATTAACTTTAGTTACAGGACGAAAACTTCCTCTCAAAGCAAGAATGTTTTTTTTGTAAAGGACTCTGGCAGGAAGAATATTGTTGCCATTAGAATCAAACATTACACCGTCAGTCATATCATTTTTTATTAACTCTAAACTCATTACTCTATTATCAACATTCTTAAATAGGGGTCCAGAGAAGTTTATTGTGTCTATTTCAATAGCATCTTTGTCAATGTGATCATACAAATATTTTAATAATTTTTTTGGCTCATCATGCTTATAAAAAGAGCCGTAAATTAAATTTAGACCCATCAAACCAAGGGCCTCTTGTTGGAATCTAGCTTCGCTTTGATGAAAACGTACGTGGATAATTATTTCACTAAAATCCTGCTCAGGAACAGCCTGAAATCGAATTCCCATCCATCCGTGCCCTTTAAATTTCTTTGAATAATTAATTGTTGCAACAGTATTTGCGTAGGTGAAAAACATTTTATCTGGATTATCTTTTCTAGGGATACGATCTTTTAGAAGATTCATTTCATGATCTAACATACGTTTGAGCCTGGTTTCTGTAACATAACGACCATCAGAATCATCCCCATATATTTTATCACTAAAATTTTTATCGTACGCGCTTATTGTCTTAGCGATTGTTCCAGAAGCCCCGCCAACGCTAAAAAAATGTCTAGCTACCTCTTGACCAGCTCCAATTTCAGCAAAAGTTCCATATATATTCTCGTTTAAATTAATTCTTAGAGCTTTTGACTCAATAGATGGTCTTGATTCAAAGTCTTTGTCACCTGGAAGCTTGATAGTCATATAACCTTTTGAATCCAAAACTACAAAGATTCCTCGATATCTTTACAAATTTTTAACTTTGAAATTGTCAATGATAAAAATAATATTTCTAGGAACTGGAACTTCGCAAGGGATACCTGTTCCTGGAAGTGATCATCCTGTTTGCTTAAGTAGTGACCAAAAAGACAAAAGACTAAGATCCTCAATAATGGTTGAATGGAATAATAGTAAATATTTAATTGATTGTGGTCCTGATTTTAGACAGCAAATGTTGAAGATTAAATGTAATAAAATAAATGGTATCCTTTTTACTCATGAACATGCAGATCATATCAGGGGATTAGATGACATAAGAGCATATTCCTTTAGACAAGGTAAAATTACAATTTATGGAAGTAAACGATTAATTGAAAGCTTAAAAAATTATTACCCATACATTTTTGATATTAATCAAAAATATCCAGGATCTGCATCTGTTGAGTTAAATACGATAACTAAGAAAAAATCATTTTACCTTTCAAATAAAGAAATTATTCCAATAGAAGTAATGCATCAAAGGCTACCTGTTTTAGGCTTTAGAATAGACAAATTTGCTTACTTAACAGATGTTAAAACAATTAGTTCTGATGAGGTTAATAAACTTTCAAATTTAGAAGTTCTTGTAATTAATGCACTTCGATTAGAAAGTCATCCATCTCATTTGAATCTGGATGAAGCCCTAACGATTATTAAATCAATAAATCCCAAAAAAACTTTCCTAACTCATATCAGTAATCAATTAGGTTTTCACAAAGAAGTCTCTAAAAAACTACCTGAAAATATTTTTTTAGCATATGATGGATTGGAATTGAATTTAAATTAATAAATGTGAAATTTTTGATAATTACAACCAGTTCAAAATACTTTGAAAATTTTCTTGGGAGACATTGTGAGCGTCTTGAAAACTATTAAAAACAACATTGGGATTATTTTCTTTTAATGATTGAATACTATTTTTAGCCCAATCAAATGGTATAACTGGATCATTTACTCCATGTGATGAATATGCTGTTATATCTCTGTAAGAAATAATATCATTATTTAATAAAGTCTTATCTATATACCCACTCATGCAGATAGCTCTATTAATTTTGATTGGAAAATCTAATAATAAACACCAGGAAAGAACTGCTCCTTGACTAAAACCCATTAAATCTATTTCATCAGCCCTTAAGTCATATTTTTTAATAAAATAATCGATTTGAAGACACAAAGCTGATATTGATTCATAAGCCTGTTTTGAGTCAGACCATTTCTCGTTTGAATTATTGAAATCAATTGAAAACCAACAATATCCTCCCATAAGAGTTTCAAATGGCGCCCTTATAGAGATTACGTTATATTTATTAGGCAGATAATCAGCAAAAGAAAATAAATCATTTTCATCACTGCCATAACCATGTAACAAAATGATAGAAGGATTGATTTGATTTTTTAAAGTAGACTCTCGAATTTTATATTCTAACATTTATTAATAATTATACAAGAGTCAACATTCCATTATTAAATGAGCCATATACTCTGCCCATTAGCTCCTGATTGATAAAGGCACAGTTTTTAGACGTTGAGGAAATATTATCAAATTTCAGAATGCTATGACCCTCTGGATCAAAAAGTGTTATATCGGCATATGAACCTGGTTCTATTGCATTGGTTTTAATATTAAATCTTTTAGCGCCACTAATTAAAAAATCTAAAACCTTGTCCAATGGAAATAAGTTCATCAAAATACCAAAACAAGCTTCTAATCCAATAGTACCAGGTAACGCTAAATCAAATTCAAGCTGTTTTTTTTCATTGTTTACAGGCTCATGCATTGAACTTATCATGTCAATGACTCCCTCAAGAAGTCCTTCCTTTAAAGCTATTCGATCATCCTGTGAACGTAAAGGTGGAAAAATTTTAAAATTTGAATCAAAATCCTTAACGTTGTCTTCTGAAAAAAATAGATGAGGTAAACCTACGCTACAAGTAATATCCAGTTTGTTTTTCTTTGCAGTTCTAATTAAATCAACACTCCTTCTTGAGCTAATAAAAGGAATGTGCAGTTTTCCTCCTGTATACTCTAAAATTTGAATATCTCTTGAAATTTGAATTGATTCGGAAATATAGGGCATACCTTTCATCCCGGTTTTAGCGCTCACAATCCCCTCATTAATAATTCCATAATTATCAATTTTGTCATTTGAAGGATATGATAAAATTAAAGCATTAACACTTTGAGAATATTCTAGAGCAATTTTTAAAAAATTTGCATTTTCAATTGGTTTTTTAAAATCTCCAAAAGCCACTGCCCCAGCTTCTTTCATGTCATAAAGTTGTGACATTTGTTGTCCTTTAGAATTTACCGATAAGCATCCAATAGGATATAAAGAAGTCGTTTTATCCTGAGATTTCTTAATCAAATGACTAACATTTGAATGATTATCAGTTAGTGGATTTGTGTTTGGGGATAACAAAATTTTAGTAAAACCACTTTTAGCAGCCACCTCTAATCCATTTGATATAGTTTCTCTCTCTTCATAACCAGGCTCACCAAATGACACCCCTGAATCAAACCAACCAGGAGAAATATTGAGGTTTTTTAAATTAATAACTTTGGCTGATTCATCTTCTATCTTATGTTTTAACTCAACAATTTTATCTTCAGAAATTAAAATGTCATACTTTTTTAAATGAAAATTGCTATTCGGATCATTTACAATAGCATTTTTAAGAAGTATTTTCATTTAAAAAATAATACTGACAAAATTATAAAAGTATTCTCATTAAAAGGGGAGTGGCAAAAAAAATTATTTGAAATTTTCAAAAATTCCTAATCCAAAAAGAGCAAAATCATATTTTATAGGATCATACGGATCAAAGCTTCGTAATTTTTTATCTAATTCTATAACAGCAATATTGTCATTTTGTCTTCTATTTAAAATCCCTAATTTTCTTGATACATTTCCTGAATGAATATCCAATGGAATAGATAATTGTGATGGTTTTAAATCATTCCAAAGTCCAAAGTCAACTCCACTGGATTTAGATCTAACCATCCATCTCAAAAACAAATTTATCCTTTTTGCTGCCGAGCCTTTCATTGGGTCAGACACATGTTTTTGAGTCCTTTTTTTATGAGGTATTGAAAAAAAAATAAATCTAAACTCATGAATTGTTTTTTGAATACTTGTAGAATTATTATCTCTAGAAAAAACACCTTCAAGGCCGCCATAATTATTGTAAATATTTTTCAAGGATCTAACAAAAAACTTTAAGTCTGTATCATTCAATGTTCTATAGCAATAATAATTAAGATCTTTTAAGTCCTTTTCACTATGATTCATGATAAAGTTATAAGGCTCATTGCCAAATATATTCATCATGTGAAAAGCCTTTTCGATAATACTTTTCCTTCTTCCCCATGAGATTGTAGCAGTCAAAAAAGCTGAAATTTCAATGTCTTCTTTATTTATATATTGGTGAGGAACAATTATTGGATCACCTTTAATAAAATCAGAGTTTTGGTAGTAATAAGACTTTTCATCTAAAAATTGTTTTAAATCACTGTCGTTCATTTTATTATCTTTCCATCATTTAAAACTATCTTTCTATCAGACATATTAGCAAATTTTAAATCATGAGTAACAATTACAAAAGAACACCCTTTGTTTTTCCTTAGCTCATAGAATAAGCTATAAAGATTTTTAGAATTTTCAGAATCTAAATTACCACTTGGCTCATCAGCAAAGACAATTTTAGGGTTATTTATTAGCGAACGAGCAACTGAAACCCTCTGTCTTTCACCACCAGACATTTCATCAGGTTTTTTATTTGCAACCTTTAATAGATCAAATTCATCTAAAATTTTTATTGCTTCTTCCCTGGTGCTATCCATATCATTTTTAGATATCCATGATGGTAGACAAACATTTTCAATAGCCGTAAATTCAGGTAAAAGTTCATGAAACTGAAAAACGAATCCTAATTTTTTGTTTCTTAAAATTGACTTTTTATTATCACTTAATTTCATAATAGACTGATTATCAATTAGTAATTCTGGTTTTCTTTTATTGTCAGGATTTTCTAACGTCCCTAATATTTGAAGTAAAGTTGTTTTGCCAGAACCTGAAGGTCCAACAATTGATACTATTTCACTTTTTGTTATGCTAAGATCTATACCTTTTAAAACCTCAATTTTCCCAAAGGTTTTATATATGTTTTTGCAAGATATTATGGAATTCATAGGGCATTAAATTACTATTTTTATTCATTTGATTTAATATATTTACAAAGAAAAATTCAAAAAAACTATATGAAAACAATTTATTTTGGAGGGGGTTGTTTTTGGTGTACAGAAGCAATATTTCAAAGGGTTATTGGTGTTAAAAAAGTTACCCCAGGTTATATGGGGGGAACAAGTAAAAACCCTACTTATAAAGAGATATGTACAGGTGAAACTGGCCATGCTGAGGTTGTTGAAGTTTCTTATGATAATAAAATTATTGATTTTAAAACTCTTCTTTCTATTTTTTTTAGCACTCATGATCCCACAACGCTAAATAGACAGGGAAATGATATTGGGACTCAATATAGATCAATTGTTGTATGTGATAATAAGGCTGAAATAAAAGCCGTCAATTTATTTATAGAAAACCTTGAAAATGAAAAAGTTTTCAGTTCAAAAATAGTAACAGATGTTTCTCACAAAGAAAAGTTTTACTTGGCTGAAACTGATCATTTAAATTATTATAACGAAAACAAGAATCAACTTTATTGTAGGCTTGTTATTGAACCAAAATTGAAAAAATTTATATCAGGTTTTAAAAATAAGTTGAAAAAAAAATAAATTAATTATCCTTTTTTTTATTAAAAAGGAAGCCAAACCCAATTTTTGCAAACATTTTCTTTTGAAAATTCGAAAAGAAATTAAACTGCAGAAAAAGAGTCGCTATAAGAATTAATAAGACATTATATATGGGGAAAATTGCAATAAATTTAATTGCATAATAAAAAAAATCTCCTAAAAAATAGTTTTCGAAGTTTTGTTTTTTGAAATCAAAAAAATCTAAAATTGGAGTAGTAACAACAACAGATATACTTCCAGTTATGCCAAAAACAATGAATATTATTAACAGTTGAAAATTAGAATCAATCGCCCACCTTTTCTTTAACTTGTTAAACATATTATATTTTGTAAATAGAAATGATTTGATCAGCAAGTTCTTTGCCTATCCTTTCTTGAGCCTCAGAGGTAGCAGCCCCTATGTGCGGAGAAAGAGAAATGTTAGGGTGCATCAAAAGTTTAACGGATGGTTTAGGTTCATTTTCAAATGTATCTAAACCAGCAAAAGAAATCTGATTTTTATCTAAGGCCTCTATCAAATCAATTTCATTCACAACACCACCTCTTGCGCAATTAACAAAACCACAGCTGTTTTTCATTAAATCAAAATGACTTTTGTCAATTAAATATTTTTTTTGCGATGGAACGTGAAGAGTAATAAAATCAGAGTTAGACAGAACTTTATTGAAATCGACAGTGATAATTTTTTTTTCAATAATTTGACCATCATATAAAGAGAAGGAAATCAGAGCCTCTTTTACATAATTGTCAAAGGCAAGTATATTCATGCCTAGGCCTATGGCTACTTTAGCAACTTCTTGTCCAATTCTGCCAAAACCAATAATTCCAATAGTCTTTCCTCTGATTTCAAGTCCATTTGAATAAGCTTTTTTGAGTGATTTAAAATTTGTTTCACCTTGAAGAGGCATATTTCGATTAGAATCATAAAGAAATCTAATTCCAGAAAAAATATGAGAAAAAACTAACTCAGCTACTGAAATTGAGGATGCAGATGGTGTGTTTATTACTTTAATTCCCTTTGATCTGGCATATTCAACATCAATATTGTCCATGCCGACACCACCTCTTCCAATAATCTTAATACTTGAGCAAGAGTCAATAAGATCTTTTCTTACAACAGTAGCACTTCTTACAAGGAGTATCTCAGTTTTGTTTTTATTTAAATGATCTATTAGATTATCTTGAGGTACATTTTCAGTGCTAACTTCAAAACCAGCAGCTTTAAGGGTTTTTACTCCAGTTAAAGAAACACCATCATTAGCTAAAACTTTCATGATATTATTTGTTAAATTTAATTTTAAGCTCATCCATACAGTTAATCAGCGCCTCTACACTTTTAATAGGCAAAGCGTTGTATAAAGACGCTCTATATCCTCCAATTGATCGATGACCTTTAACTCCACTAATGTTTGATTGTTCTATAATTACATCAAAAGTATTTGACAAATTATTGTCAACAAGATCAAAGGTTACATTCATCAAGCTCCTATCTTGAACATCTACAAAACCCTTGAATAGTTTATTGTTGTCAATCTCATCATAAAGCATTTTAGCCTTCTTAAGGTTATTTTGACCAATAGACTTAATTGTTTTCTTTTTGATCCATCTTAAATTTAAAAGAGTAGCATAAATAGCAAAAACAGGAGGGGTGTTAAATAAACTTTTCTTTTCTATGTGGATATTATAGTTTAACATTGAAGGAATTTCTCTTGATACTTTTCCTAATATATCTTTTTTAACAACAACCAAGGTAACGCCTGCTGGCCCAACATTCTTTTGAGCACCAGCATATATTAAATCATAAGAAGAATAATCAAACTCTCTTGAAAAAATATCAGAACTTGAATCAACAACGAGCGGGAGATTAGTTTTTGGTGCTGAATGATACTGTGTGCCATAAATTGTATTGTTAGATGTCATATGAACGTAATCAATATCGTCTGGAATATCAAAATCTTTTGGTATAGACCGATATCCATTGTTTTTAGAGGAACTTAATTCGATGACTTCTCCAAAGAATTTAGCTTCTTTTATGGCTTTTTCAGACCAGCTCCCTGTATTTAAATAACCTGCTTTTTTATTTAATAGATTATAAGCTACCATTAAAAATTGCAAGCTAGCGCCCCCTTGTAAAAAAAGTACTTCATATTCATTTCCATTGAGATTTAATAATTCAATCACAAGGGATTTTGCTTCTTCAATAATCAATCCAACTTCTTTGGACCTATGTGACATTTCAATTATAGATAACCCTGTTTGTTGATACTGAAGTATGGCATTTGAAGAACCGTCAAAAACTTCTTTAGGTAAAATTGAAGGTCCAGCGCTAAAATTATGCTTAGTCATAAAATTTTAAAGTGCAAATATTACAGTAATTATTTATTTTTCATCATCAAATAGATATATTTTTTATATAATTTTCAACAATGGTGAAAATTATATAAACTATAATTTATTTAAAAAATCTATTGTATCAATTTCATCCGCATAATCCCATAACATTGGTGTTTGAGCTGACCCAAACGGAATACTGATTTCAGAAAACTCATTAGAAACAACACATTGAATTTTACTCATATTAGTTTTAATCTTATTCAAAACAACATTCTTGTCCAAATAGAATTCATAATATGTAGATCCTATGGGAGAGTATAAATTTTGATTGCACTCTAGTAAAAAGAATCCATTATCTAAAAACTTATTATTGTTAATAGTTAGTAAAGCTTTATTTCGCTTATAGTTATTAGAATACTTATCTAGATTTATAACTTTTGACCAATGTTTAAGTGATTTAATTATTTTATATAAATCATATCCCTGTGGCACAAATATTTTTGAAACATTTCTGCATCCTAAACCATAATATAATAGAAGGTCATTGGCTAAATTATCAAGATCATTTTTTGTTTCATCTCCTGTAATTACAGCTACACTAGTTTTGTTGTTTCTAATTATAGCGGGGTAATTAGAAAAAAAATGTTTAAAATACCGAACCGAATTATTGCTGCCTGTAGCTATAACTGCATCAAATTTATTTTCTGTAATTGCTCCAGAAATAAAACTTGTATTCTTACTGATATAACCTTCAAGAGTTGCTATAAAAGGAATTAGAATTGAATCTTTTGAGGAACATTTGATTACGGCATGATTACCAGTAATTATAACAGAAAGTAAATCATGCAAACCAACAAGGGGTATATTACCAGGCATTATTATCAGGACTCTCTTGGGGTCAGAGTTAATAATTCTATATTTCCTTAACCAAGTATCAATATTTATTTTAGTAAGATTTTTACCCCATACCTCAAATGCATATAAAATATTTTTCCTTGTAAACCAATTATTTTCATTTTCGGCAAGTTTTATTGAATCAAAAAAATTAGAATATTCTGGGTTATAAAAATTAATGTTTCTAAAGAATTCTCCTAAATTCTCTAAAGTTTTATTTAAAACAAGACTTTCTCTTTTGGATGTCATTTTTAATCAATAAAATTTAGTGTTAAATTTGCTCTTAAAAGATAAAAAAAGTTTATCGATGGCGATTAAAATAACTGAGGAATGTATAAACTGCGGTGCATGTGAGCCTGAATGCCCGAATAATGCTATTTACGAAGGTGCTGAGGAATGGAAATATAGTGATGGTACAGATCTACTCGGAAATGTAATGCTTGTAAATGGTAGAGAAGTTAATGCCTCTAAATCTCAAACCCCTGTATCTGATGAATTTTATTTTATCGTTACTGATAAATGTACTGAGTGTAAAGGATTTCATGAAGAACCTCAGTGTGCTGCTGTTTGTCCAGTTGACTGTTGTGTCCCTGACGAGGAAAATGTTGAAACTGATAAAGAATTATTGAGCAAGCAAAAATTAATGCATAAAGAATAAAGAAGTTTATAGAAGATGAAAGCCGGAATAATAGGACTCCCTAATGTAGGAAAGTCTACTCTTTTCAATTGTTTGTCAAATACAAAAGCTCAGAGCGCAAATTTCCCTTTTTGTACAATTGAACCAAATTTGGGAAAAATAACTGTTCCCGATGAAAGGCTAAATTTTTTAAAAAAACTTATTGACCCAAAAAAAGTAACCCCAACTTCTATAGAAATAGTTGATATTGCTGGGCTTGTTAAAGGGGCAAATAAAGGAGAGGGGCTTGGGAATAAATTTTTAGGTAACATTCGTGAAACAGATGCTATAATCCATGTCATTCGCTGTTTTGATGACAATGAGATTATACATGTTGATGGGTCTATCGATCCCTTGAGAGATAAAGAGACTATTGAATTAGAGCTTCAGTTAAAAGATTTAGAAAGTGTTAGTAAAAAGCTTTCGAAAATTGAAAGGGCATCTAATTCTGGAGATAAAGACGCTCAAAGGGAGTATAATGTCTTAAATAAAATTATTGATAATCTAAATAAATCAAGAAATGTAAGAAGTATTGAGCTTAGCGAAGAAGATCGGTTGAGTTTTATAAAACCATTACAATTACTTACTGACAAACCTATTCTATATGTTTGCAATGTCTCAGAAAATGATGTTGTCTCTGGAAATGATTATGTTCAAATGATTCAAAAGTCAGCATTACAAGAGGGAGCTGAAGTCATTTTTTTAGGAGTTAAAATAGAGGCTGATATTAATGATCTAGAGACATACGAAGAACGTCAATTATTTATTGAAGACTTAGGGTTGAATGAACCCGGTTCCGCCAGACTAATAAAATCTGTCTATAAACTTCTCTCTCTACATACGTTTTTTACAGTTGGAGAAAATGAAGTTAGAGCCTGGACAATACCAACGAATTCAAATGCTCAAGAAGCAGCAGGAGTAATACATACTGATTTCGCAAAAGGTTTCATTAGAGCTGAAGTTTTTTCTTATTCAGACTATAGAAAATATAAATCAGATGCTAAAGTAAAAGAAGCTGGAAAAATGAGGGTGGAAGGAAAAGATTATGTTGTTAAGGATGGTGATATAGTTTATTTTAGGTTTAACGTATAATTCTA
Source organism: Flavobacteriaceae bacterium (assembly GCA_029245825.1). Taxonomy (GTDB): domain Bacteria; phylum Bacteroidota; class Bacteroidia; order Flavobacteriales; family Flavobacteriaceae. The sequence goes on along the minus strand of JAQWON010000070.1, from coordinate 337 downwards.
TATTAACTGATAGAAAAACTATTTTTAAGAGCACAAAATATTGATTTCTCAACAATTTGCTCTTATTTGTTAACTTCTTTGGATAAAATCAGTTTCAATTTTCAAATCCAAATTTTATTTTAGCCTATTATATAGTTAATGTCCAAAACTCTATACACTGAAGAAAATATTCGCTCGCTAAACTGGCGAGAGCATATTCGTATGCGTCCTGGTATGTATATAGGAAAACTTGGAGATGGCTCTTCTCCAGATGATGGAATCTATATTTTACTCAAAGAAGTTATAGATAACTCTATTGATGAATTTGTAATGGGTGAGGGAAAAATAATAGATATAG
>JAQWON010000061.1 GCA_029245825.1 Flavobacteriaceae bacterium | reverse complement strand
AGTTTAACTCCGTGTTCTTCAAAAAAGGGCTCTTTATATTTTTTTCTTAAATCAAAAATTGAACTCATATCAGCTTCATTAAAAGTGGTCAGCATCGCTGTCTCATTTTTCACAGAAACTAATCTTTCCGCTACTTTTCTTCTTAGCATCGAAAGTTTTTCTCTTTTATCTAAACGAGTACCCTCTTTAGATTGCGTACCCATTGAAGGGACTCCTTTAACTAAATCTTCTTTTATTATTCTACCATCACGTCCTGAACCCTTTATTTGACTCAAATCTATCCCCTTTTCCGAACTTATTTTTTTTGCTGATGGCGAAGGAGTGCCTGTTGCATAAGTTTTTTGTGTAGAAACTTGGGTATTCGCCTCTTTTACAATAGACTCAGGAGCTTCTTTTTTATTTTGTGCAGATGAATCATTCTCAGAAGGTTTTCCCTCAGTATCAATAAGACAAACTATAGCTCCAACTTCAACTGTATCTCCCTCTTCAGCCTTTAAAGTAACTGTCCCGCTTGCTTCTGCCGGAAGCTCTAACGTAGCTTTATCAGAATCAACCTCAGCAATAGCTTGGTCTTTTTCAACATAATCTCCATTTGAAATTAACCACTGTGCAATTTCAACCTCAGTAATTGATTCTCCAGGAGAAGGGACTTTCATTTCTAAAACCATAGTTTATAATTTATTAATCAAATTTAATTTATTTATCTCTTTCATCAATTCTTTCGAAAAACTTTTTCAATAACCTTATCATGTCTTTTTTGAAACCTTACAGAACTACCAGAAGCAGGAGAATCAGAAAACGGTCTACTTACCAAACGAAAAGCTGCTGCTTTTTCAAAATGTAAAAGCAAATAACTTAGGGCTCCCATATTTTTTGGTTCTTCTTGAGCCCAAACAATATCTTTTGTTTTACTATATAAACTTAACTGATCATTTATTTGATCTTTAGGTAGTGGGAAAATTTGTTCAACTCTGACAATAGCAACATCCATTCTGTTTTTTTCTTCACGGGCTTTAATCAAATCATAATAGAACTTTCCAGAACAAAAAACCAAAGTTTTTGACTTATCAGGTAAAACTTCCTTGTCTGGAATTAATAATTCAAATTTCCCTTTAGTAAAATCATCTTTTTTAGAAACTGCAAGAGGATGTCTCAACAAACTCTTTGGAGTAAAAACTATAAGTGGCTTTCTATAATTTACAATTGTTTGTCTTCTTAGCAAATGAAATAAATTTGATGGAGTCGTACAATTAGCTACAATCATATTGTCTTCTGCACAAAGTTGCAAGTATCTTTCCATTCTCGCAGATGAATGCTCCGCCCCCTGACCTTCATAGCCATGAGGTAAAAAAAGAACAATTCCATTTTGTAATTTCCACTTATCCTCAGCTGCAGAAATATATTGATCTAAAATAATTTGGGCTCCATTACTAAAATCTCCAAATTGTGCTTCCCATATTATAAGCGTTTTTGGACTTGCCATGGCATATCCATAATCGAAACCTAAAACTCCATATTCTGAAAGTAAAGAGTTATAAATTGAAAAGTTTCCTTTAATCTCAGAATCAATGTTTTTTAGCAAAATAACTTCCTCTTCAGACTCTTCAGACTTTAGAATAGCATGTCTATGAGAAAATGTGCCTCGTTCAACATCTTGTCCTGAAATTCTTACATTGAATCCTTGCATAAGCAATGAACCATAGGCTAACATCTCTCCCATAGCCCAATCAATTTTATCTCTTTCAAAAAACATTGATCTTCGGTCGCCAATTAATTTTTGAATTTTTTTTAGAAACTTTTTTCCTTTAGGAATTGTAGTTACTGCATTAGCAACTAACTCTAAATCAGAGATTGCAACCTTTGTTTTGACCTCTTTACTCATTATTTCCTTATCAGCTCTCTCAAAATCTTTCCACTCATCTGCCATAAAATCAGTCACGATAGTTTCTTTTACTTTTGAAGAATCTTCAAAAGCTTTATTAAGCATTTCTTTATATTCTTTTTCAATTTTAGATAAATGATCTTGATCTATAACTCCTTCAGTTAATAAAATCTCGGAATATATCTGATTGGGGTTTTTATGTTTTGCAATATCCTTATATAATTTAGGTTGGGTGAAACGAGGTTCATCACCTTCATTATGACCATACTTCCTATATCCTAATAAATCAATAAAAACATCCTGATTAAATTCCATTCTATATTCTAGAGCAAAAAGGGTTGCATGAATAACAGCCTCTACATCATCAGCATTAATATGAAAAATAGGACATAAAGTAACCTTCCCTACATCTGTACAATAAGTGCTAGTTCTTGCATCAAGATAATTTGTTGTAAAACCGATTTGATTGTTAACCACTATATGAATTGTACCTCCTGTTTTGTATCCCTTCAAACCAGCCATTTGAACAATTTCATAAGGAAGTCCTTGGCCAGCAATTGCCGCATCTCCATGAACTATAATCGGAAGTACCTTTGAAGAGTCTCCCGAAAAATTATCATCTTGTTTCGCTCTAGTGATCCCTTGAACAATTGCACCAACCGTTTCTAAGTGTGACGGATTTGGGGCAATATTAAGGTTTATTTTTTTTCCTGAACCTGTCTTTCTTTCACAAGTCCATCCCATATGATATTTTACATCTCCATCAAAAAGCACTTCTTCATCATAATCCTTGCCTTGAAATTCATTGAAAATATCTCTAGCAGATTTTCCAAAAATATTTATTAAAGTATTCAATCTTCCTCGGTGGGCCATCCCCATAACAAATTCTTCTACTCCCTTTTCAGCAGCTAACTCAATTATTGAATCAATAGCAGGGATCAAGGACTCTCCTCCTTCTAGTGAAAAACGTTTCTGACCTACAAATTTTGTATGTAAAAAATTTTCAAAACTAACAGCTTGGTTTAATTTTGAAAGAATATGTTTTTTTTGATCTGCCGAAAATTTTGGGTGATTGGTATTTATATTCAGTCTTTTCTGAATCCAATCAACTTTTTTAGGGTTCCTAATATACATATATTCTATTCCTGTTGAATCACAGTAAATCTGTTTTAAATGAATAATTATTTCACTTAAGGTTGTAGATCCAACACCCATTATTTCTCCTGCACTGAAAACAGTAGATAAATCTTTTTCTTTGAGCCCAAAATTTTGAAAATCTAAGGTCGGATTGTATGTTCTTCTTTCTCTGACTGGATTTGTTTTGGTAAACAAATGTCCTCTGTTTCTATAAGCATCAATTAGTTTGACTACCTGAAATTCCTTTTTTATATTTTCTGGAACTATTGTATCTGATTCAGAAAATGAAGTTCCGTTTTCTAAACCAAAATCAAACCCTTGAAAAAAAGCTCTCCAGCTAGGTTCAACAGTATAAGGATACTTAATTTATTGGTCATAAAGTTCAGCAAAATAGTCCGTATTAGCTGAATTTAAAAAAGAATACTTATCCATTTGGCAAAGTCTTTACAGCTTGCTAAAACAAAATTACACTTTTTGATAAAAGACTTTTGAATTTTATTAATAAAAAATATTTGATTTTATAACCTTTCAAATACACCAGCGATTCCCTGACCTCCACCTACACAAGCAGTTACCATTCCAAACTTCTGTTTCTTTCTTTTCATATCATTGAGTAACTGAATTGTCAATTTTGCCCCTGTACAGCCTAAAGGATGGCCCATTGCTATTGCTCCGCCATTTAAATTTACTGTCTCAGGGTCTAAACCAGCTTCTTGAATTACAGCCAAAGACTGAACGGCAAACGCTTCATTAAGCTCAGTTTGTTCTATGTCTGAAAGTTTAAGTCCTACCTGATTCAAAACTTTCGGAATTGCTACACACGGTCCAATGCCCATATAAAGAGGGTCTACACCACCAACTGCACAACCCAATAATTTAGCAATGGGCTGAAGCCCTAATTCTGCAACCTTTTTCTCACTCATAACTAGAGTAAAAGCAGCTCCGTCAGATGTTTGAGATGAATTCCCAGCGGTAACAACTCCTCCTTTTTTAAAGGCTGGACGTAATTTTGCTAAACCGTCTAAAGTTGTATCTCTTCTAACGCCTTCATCAATCTCCACAACATGGCTTGATTCTACTCGCTTGCCATTTTTAACAAAAACTTCATCAACTTTTATTGGAACTATTTCTTCATTGAAGAAACCTTTATCAATTGCATTTGCTGCTTTCATATGAGAAGAATATGAGAAAGAATCTGCTTGTTCTCTTGAAATTTTATACTTACTTGATACAGCTTCCGCTGTAGCTCCCATGCTAACATGATAATTTATATTATCAATATTAGCCTTATAACTAGGGGAAAGCTTATAACCTGTCATTGGAAGTAAACTCATACTTTCAGTTCCTCCAGCAATATATATCTCTCCAAAACCAGCTTTAATTTTAGAAACAGCTAAAGCTATAGCCTCTAGTCCAGATGCACAATATCTATTAATTGTGATTCCTGGAACTTCCTTACCTAAGGAGCGAGCAGCAATTAGTCTTCCTATTTGAAGTCCTTGTTCTCCTTCTGGATTAGCACAACCAACAATTACATCATCAATGGTTGAGGGATCCAACTTTGGAACACTCTTAACTAAGTGCTTAACAACTTCTACAGCCAAGTCATCAGATCTGAAATTTTTAAATCCTCCTCTTTTTGCCTTTGCAACTGCAGAGCGATATCCAGTTATAATGTATGCTTCCATTTTATAAAGTTTAATTTCTTAAGGGTTTGTTGTTCATTAGTAAATATTGAATTCTATCAAGAGTTTTTTGATTCCCTAATAGGCTAACAAATGCTTCTCTTTCTAAATCTAATAAATATTGCTCAGAAACATATTGAGTTCCTGTTAAATCACCACCACAAATTACATAAGCAACTTTCTTAGCGATTTCAACGTCATAATCAGACATATATTCTCCTAAACGGAACTCATTGATTGCAGAATAAAGCACACTCAATCCATTACGCCCTAGAACTTGAATATCACCTTTTACAGAAGGGGCTATATAATTTTTAGCCAATTCTATCACTTTTTCCTTAGCCATGGCAATATTTTGGGGCGCATTATAGCAAACAAAGTCGCGTTCAGGATTTAGATAATGTAAATCAAAAGCTTGATGCGCAGAAGTGGCAACATTTGCAGTAGCAATTGTTTTAAAATAGTCAATTAATGTTGGAATTTTAACATCTCCTTCAAAAAAAGACTCTGAAGCTCGTAAAGCAAATTCCTTTGTCCCGCCACCTGCTGGTAATAATCCTACTCCTACTTCAACAAGACCTATATAAGACTCAGCAGCATAAATTCCTGCATCACAGTGCATTGCGATTTCACAACCTCCACCAAAAACATATCCTTGGGTTGCAGCTACTACAGGGATTTTTGATGTTCTTATTCTCATCATCACCTGTTGAAAACCAGCAACCATTTTTTGTAAATCATCAAATTTCTTTTGCATAGCAAACATTCCAACACCCATTAAATTAGCTCCTACACTAAACTGTTTTGCATTATTCCCTATTACAATCCCCTTCCATTTCCCTTCCTCAGCAATTGATATTGCTTCATCTATTGCTTTTATTATTCCATCACCTAGAGAATTACTCTTGCTTCTAAATTCAAGACAAAGGACCCCATCTCCAATATCGTGCACTGTACATTCGCTGTTTTTAATTACAGGTTTGTTTTTCCTATAAGTATCAAGTAAAATGATAGATTCTGATCCAGGGATAGCTTCATATTTTCCTGTTTGAAGATTAAAATATTTCTTTTCCCCGTTCTCATAAACATAAAAAGCACCAGCATTTATTTTTTGCATTTTTTGGATCCAATCTGGTAGCTTTAGTCCTTCAGAAGATATCATTTCAAAACCTTTTTCAAAGCCTATAAGGTCCCAATATTCAAAAGGACCATAATCCCAAAAATATCCTGAACGCATAGCATCATCTATTTGATAATACTGTTCAGAAATTTCAGGAACTCTTTTAATTACATAAGAGAATATGGAGGTAAAATATTCATTTAAAAATAAGTTTACTTTATCTTCTCCAACGATCAGGTTTTGAATTCTTTTAGACATGGATTCAATCCCTTTAGCACTTTTTACAACTTCAAGTTTAGGGCGAACAGAAGGTCTATATTTAAGCGTTTTTAAATCTAAGGCATTAATAATAGTCCTGCCTTTATCATCTCTTTTATCCGTTTTCTCATAAAAACCTTTTTTTGTTTTATTCCCTAAAAAATTGTTATCAATTAAAAATGTAAAAAATTTTGGTGTAGGAGTTTCCCCAACATTTTTAAAAAAAGCATCTCCCTTAGCATTTTCGACAACAAAATTTGTGACCTTATCACTAGTGTCAAGTCCAACCAAATCCTGAAGCCTATAAGATGCAGTATTTGGACGGCCTATTAAAGTTCCTGTTATTGCATCTACTTCTTCAATGGTCATATCATATTTTTCAGTCAATTCAAAAATTTTACAACCAGACATTACTCCTATTCTATTAGCAATAAAAGCTGTTGTGTCTTTACAAAGAACTGTTTGCTTTCCTAGAATATTGCTTCCAAATCCCATGAAAAAATCAATTATTTCAAGCTTGCTATCATCTGAAGGAATAATTTCTAAAAGACGCATATATCTTGGTGGATTAAAAAAATGTGTTCCACAAAAATGTTTCTTAAAATCATCTGATCTATCTTTTGCTAAAATTGAAATAGGAATACTAGATGTGTTTGAAGTAACTAGGCTTCCTGGCTTTCGATACTTTTCAACGCTTTCAAAAATTTTCCTTTTTATCTCTAAAAGCTCTACAACAACCTCAATTATCCAATCTGCTTCTGAAATTTTTTCAAAATCATCATCAAAATTTCCAGTTTTTATGTATTTGACAAAACCCTTTTTGTATAAGGGAGAAGGTTTTGACTTAATAGCTTTTTCTAAAGCACCATCAGCTACTGAATTTCTATCTTTTTTGTTTTTTAGATCTTTTGGGAGTATGTCAAGCATTAATACTTCTAACCCTACATTGGCTAGATGACATGCTATGCCTGAGCCCATAACTCCTGATCCTAAAACAGCAACTTTTTTAATTTTATATTTCATCGAAATAATCTTAGCAATTTTATTCCTACAAATCTATTTAAAAAACTTATATGAATATTTTTTTTATACTTTTGATTGCATAATTAATATAAAAGTTAATATGAGTCAAGAGGTATTTGAACAATTTAAAGCAAAAGCAGAAAATGCTGAAGCAATTGGAGGTACAATAAAGTTTGTGGTCGATGGAAATCCAGTACATATCGATGGAACTGGAGAAACTAATAATGTTTCGACTGAAGATAAAGACGCTGATTGCACCATAACTGTTTCAAGAGAAGTTTTGGAAAAACTTAGAGATGGTGAAATTAATCCTATGATGGCAGTTATGAACGGTTCTGTTAAAATAGGAGGAGATATGGGCCTTGCTATGAAAATCCAATCACTCCTTTCATAAACTTTAAAAAATTTTATAGTTTATGAAATAAGATTTTTTTCAATAAGTTTACTTTCTTTATTAAAGTAAAATTTATCTAAGTTGAAAAAAGTCTTTAAAGTTTCCCTTACTGTTTCCCTTGCTGGATTCTTATTCGGATTTGATACTGTCGTTATATCAGGAGTAGACCAACAACTTCAAAATTTATGGGAAACATCCGATCTCTTTCACGGAACTTTTATTATGTCTATGGCTCTATGGGGTACTGTTATAGGCGCCATTTTTGCTGGATATCCAACGGATTATTTTGGTAGAAAAAAAACACTTATAGGTATTGGCGTTTTATATTTTATTTCAGCAATAGGTTCTGGACTAGCTATTGATCCATTTAGTTTTTCTTTCTTTAGGTTTTTAGGAGGGCTTGGTGTCGGTGCTTCAACTGTTACAGCACCAACATATATTTCTGAAATTTCACCCGCATCTAACAGAGGAAAATTAGTTGCGCTTTATCAATTCAATCTTGTTTTTGGGATACTTATTGCTTTCATTTCAAATTTTTTATTAAAAGAAACTGGGGCTGAACCTTGGCGATGGATGGTTGGCGTTGAAGCTGTCCCTGCTGCAATCTATTTACTTGCAATTTTTGGGATTCCTAAAAGTCCTAGGTGGTTAATTTTCAACCAAAAAGATTATATAAAAGCTGAGGAAATCCAAAAAGAAATGAATATGATTCCTTTTACAGAAAATGAAATTAAAAAGATTGTAGCTTCAGAGAGTTCTTTCACAGAAAAACTGTTCTCAGCCAAATATAAATTTCCTGTTCTTCTAGCTTTTTTACTTGCTTTTTTTAATCAACTATCAGGAATTAATGCTTTCTTATATTATGCTCCTAGAATTTTTGAAACAGTAGGTTTAAAAGAAAGTTCAGCGCTTCTTAGTAGTATAGGAATTGGTGTGACAAACTTAATATTTACTCTTTTAGGGCTTTATTTAATCGATCGTATAGGGCGAAAGAAACTTATGTTTTTAGGATCTATAGGTTATATAGTTTCCCTATCAATGGTTGGATTTTCTTTCACGAATTCTTGGGAAGGACTTTTTGTCCCAGCATTTTTATTTTTATTTATTGCTTCACACGCAATTGGTCAAGGTGCTGTAATTTGGGTTTTTATTTCTGAAATTTTTCCAAATCACCTTAGAGCAAAAGGTCAAGCCTTTGGATCTTCTGTTCACTGGGTTTTAGCTGCAATAATTACATTGGTTATGCCTTCTGCACTGAAAGCTACCCCAAACCCAGGTTATTTATTCTTTTTCTTTGCTGTAATGATGGTTTTTCAATTACTTTTTGTAATTAAAATAATGCCGGAAACTAAAGGGGTTCCCCTTGAAGAACTGGGAAAAAAAATAAGTGGGAACAAATGAATAAAATAGTGTGCTTTGGAGAAGTTTTATGGGACGTATTCCCTAATAATAAAATAATCGGTGGAGCTCCATTTAACGTTGCATATAGATTAAACAGTCTAGGAATGGAGGCTTCAATAATTAGTTCTATAGGGAATGATTCATCTGGAGAATTATTGATAAAAGAAATTGAAAAAAATCAAATAAATACTTCTTTGATTCAAAAACATCCTTCTCTACAAACAGGTGAGGTGAAAATTTCAATTGATGAAAAGGGATCAGCTAATTATAAAATATTATCTCCTGTTGCTTGGGATGAAATATCTACTACAAAATTGGGCTTCAATAAGGTTAAAAATTCTAATGCTTTTGTCTACGGAAGTCTATCATCGAGAAGTGAGCATTCAAAAAAAACTTTATTTGAATTGCTAAAAATTGCAAAATTTAAAGTTTTTGATGTAAACGTAAGAGTTCCCCACTACTCTCTTGAAACGATAAAAGCATTGATAAATGAAGCAAATTTACTCAAGTGTAATGAAGAAGAACTTTTATTTTTATCTAAATCATATGGGTGTAAAAAAAATGGTCTGAGAGAGAGAATAACTTTTCTATCGGATAAAACAAAAACACCTAGTATCTGTGTTTCCAGAGGTGAAAATGGAGCGATTTTATATGAAAATGGGGGGTTTTATGAACATTTTGGATATAAAATTAAGGTTAAGGATACTGTTGGAGCAGGAGATTCATTCTTAGCTGCATTGATTACCTATCGAATGCAAAATTTTTCAATTGAAAAATCATTAGAACTTGCTTGTGCTATGGGCGCTTTAGTTTGTAAATATGATGGTGCAAATCCAAAAATTACATCTGAATTATTAATGTCACTAACTAGATAATTAATAGAAATTTATTAGCCTATTTTATACTTTTGTTTTCTTTTATTTGAATATAATATTGAATAAATTTGAGCTAACCAAATCAATCAAAATGAAAATACTAGTCTGCATAAGTCATGTTCCAGACACAACTTCTAAAATAAATTTTACGGACAATAACAAATCTTTTGACACCAATGGCATCCAATACATTATTAATCCAAATGATGAATTTGGTTTAACTAAAGCTGTTTGGATGAAAGAAAGTCATAAAGCTGAAGTTGTAGTTGCCTCAGTTGGTGAAGCTCCTTGTGAATCAACTCTAAGAAAATGTCTTGCCATTGGAGCAGATAGAGCAATAAGAGTAAATATGAACCCTTTAGATGGATTTTCTGTTGCTAAGCAACTAGTTAATATTTGTGAAAAAGAAAAATTTGATCTTATTATTGCCGGAAGGGAATCAATCGACTATAATGGTGGAATGGTTCCTGGAATAATTGCTGAATTAATAAATTATAATTATGTTGCCAATTGCATTTCTCTTGAAATTGATAAAAATAAAGCTACTGCAGCAAGAGAAATTGATGGAGGAAAAGAAATAATTTCTTCTGACCTTCCTTTAGTTATTGGCTCACAAAAAGGACTTGTTGAAGAAAAAGATTTAATTATTCCAAACATGCGTGGAATAATGCAGGCAAGACAAAAACCCCTTGAGGTTATAGAGCCAATAGAAGTAAATCCAAAAACTTTATCTAATAAATATGAAAAACCATCTCCAAAAGGAGAAGTTAAGATGGTAGGCTCTGAAGAAATTGATAAACTTATCGATCTTTTACATAATGAAGCTAAAGTAATATAACACTAAAAAATATATAATGTCAGTAATAATTTATTCGGAATCAGAGAATGGAAAATTTAAAAAATCGGCTTTTGAACTGGCCTCATATGGGAGGGCTTTAGCAGATAAACTTGGGCTTTCTTTAATAGCCATTTCAATAAACAATAATGAGGTTGATCCAATATCTAATTTTGGTGTAGATAAATTAATCCAGGTAAATGATAAAGAATTAGAAAAGTTTCAAGTCAATAATTACTCAAAAATTATTTCAGAAATAGCTGCCAAAAATGATGTTAAAATTTTATTACTCAGTTCCAGTGCAGATTCAAAATATTTAGCCCCTATTCTTAGCGTTAAACTCTCTTCAGGATGTGTTTCAAATGTAGTTGAATTACCTGAATCAACTAATCCATTAATAGTGAAACGTTCATGTTTTACCAACAAAGCATTCAGTTATGTTAATTTATCTGAAAAAATTAATTTGATCAGTCTATCAAATAATTCTTACGGAGTTGTAGAAAACCCAAAAAAGATGGAAAAAGAAAATTTTTCTTTTTCAGCTGACAAGGCGTCATTAAAAATAGAGAAAATTGAAAAGGTCACTGGAAAAGTTACCATAGCTGACGCTGATGTTGTAGTCTCTGGCGGACGTGGTTTAAAAGGTCCTGAAAACTGGGCTCTAGTAGAAAATTTAGCAGATGTTCTTGGAGCCGCTACCGCATGTTCTAAACCGGTCTCTGATATGGGATGGAGACCTCACAGTGAACATGTAGGTCAAACTGGTAAGCCTGTAGCTTCAAATCTTTATATAGCAATTGGCATTTCTGGAGCTATTCAGCATCTTGCGGGAATCAATTCCTCAAAAGTTAAAGTTGTGATCAATAATGATCCGGAAGCTCCATTTTTTAAAGCTGCAGATTATGGTATTGTCGGTGATGCATTCGAGGTTATTCCTAAGCTTACTGAAAAATTAAAAGAATTTAAATCATAGTTATTTAAAAAAAGGAGATGAACTTTCGAACATCTCCCCTTTTGTACTCGGAGCGGGACTTGAACCCGCACGGACATTACTGTCCATTGGATTTTAAGTCCAACGTGTCTACCAATTCCACCATCCGAGCCAATTTATTTAAAAGAGCGAAAGACGGGATTTGAACCCGCGACCCTCACCTTGGCAAGGTGATGCTCTACCACTGAGCTACTTTCGCATTTTGGTCAACAAATTTATAAAAATTAATCTGTGAAGATTATAATTAATCTCTATTTATTTATTGAATTTTTCAGCGCTCTTTTTATTTCATTTAATTTTATTAGAGCTTCGACAGGAGCAAGCTCATCAATATTCACCTCCTGTATTTCATCCCTAATTTTTTCCAGAACTGGATCTTGAAGGTCAAAAAAACTTAGCTGAATTTTATCCGATTCTTTTTTAGATGATTTATTATTTTGAATTCTACTGGATTTTT
>JAQWON010000060.1 GCA_029245825.1 Flavobacteriaceae bacterium | reverse complement strand
CAATAGCCTGGATAAAACTCCATACTCTTATTCTAAATATGGTGCTGAGCTTGAAGTTTGGCGGGGTTCAGAGGAGGGTTTACCTACTGTTATAATTAATCCGGGGGTTATTCTTGGGAAGAGAAGTCCAATAAACACCATGTTTGATTCAATAAAGAAAGGATTTATTTTTTTTCCATCTGGTTCAACTGGTTTAGTTGAAATCAAGGACGTAGTTCACCTTATGTTTCATTTAATGGAATCAAATATTCAAAATGAACGCTTCATTTTAGTTGCTGAAAACTGGTCCTACAAAAAAATATATCAAATGGTTCAAAAAAAGTTTAATAAAAAAACAACATTATATCCCCTCCCAAAGTCTATATTATATTTAGGATGGATAATTGAGAAAACTATATCTTTTTTTGGATTAAAAAAAAGATTTTTAACCAAAGCTCTTATAAAAAGTTTATATGAATGTAAGCCAATTAATGGAAATAAAATAAAATCTAAGATTTCATTTTCTTACAGCCCTATAGATTATTTCAATTAACTTATTTATTATTCTATTTTGTCAATTTTACTATCCATGATCTGATTAAGGCTGTCTTTCATGAATTTAAGTCTATTTTCAACAGATTTATATATAACAAGATATTTTTTTGGATATTTTGAATAGTGTTTTTTAGATTCAACTATTTGAAGACTATCTACTTTATATTTTTTGTAAAGATACAAATCACCCAATGCATTTTCTTTATATTCATCACTAGCATTTGTTGATTTAATAGATCTTAAAAGCTCCATGTCAACTAATATGTTTGCCATTTTGTTTGGCTCAATCAAATTATCTGGAGCTTTATCATTATTAAAGTTATCACAACCAAATAAAATTAATATTATATAACAAAAAAAAGGCTTCAAAGTCAAATTCATTTAATTTCTATCAAATTCAAGTCTTTTACCACACGGCTTTGAGACAATTTTTTCAAAATCATAAACTATTTTACCATTTACAAATGTATTAATCACTGATGCGTCAAAAGTGGTCCCCTCAAATGGAGACCAACCACATAAATAAAGTACAGAATCTTTTAAAACTTTGTTTTTCTTTTCTAAATCTATCAAAACTAAATCAGCAAAATATCCTTCTCTTAAAAATCCTCTCTTTTTAATTTTAAATAATTTCGCAGGATTATGACAAGCTTTTTCAACAATTTTTTCAAGACTTATTTTACCTTTTTTATGAGCAGTTAGCATCGCTGGTAAGGCGTGTTGAACCATTGGTCCACCTGAAGGACAATTTAGATAATCAAGTTTCTTTTCACTTTCCAGGTGAGGGGCGTGATCTGTGGCTAAAATATCTATTCTGTCATCATTTAATGCTTCCCATAAAGCCAATTGATCAGTATACTTTTTTATAGAAGGATTCCATTTTATAAAATTACCTTTATCATTGTAGTCTTTTTCTGAAAACCACAAGTGATGAACACATACTTCTGATGTAATTTTTTTTTCTTCTAATGGAATATTATTTTCAAAAAGGTGAGTTTCAATTGCAGTTGACAAATGAAAAACATGAAGTCTTGCTCCTGTTTCTTTTGCTAATGCTATTGCTTTTTTTGAAGATAAATAACAAGCTTTTTCACTTCTAATCTTTGAGTGCTCCTCAACTGGAATATCTTTACCATATAATTTTTTATATTTTTTAAGATTTTCTCTAATTATATCTTCATCTTCACAATGAACTGCAATTGGTAAATCAGTTGCCAAAAATATTTCTCTTAGAACATCTAAATCATCAACTAACATATTCCCCGTAGATGATCCTAAAAAAAGTTTTAACCCGGCGGCTTTTTTCTTATCAAAATTTTTAATATCATCTAGATTATGATTAGTGCCTCCAAAGAGAAAAGAATAGTTTGCAAAAGAATTCTTAGAGGCAATATCTATTTTCTCATCTAAAGCCTCTGCTGTTGTTGTCTGAGGCAGTGTATTTGGCATTTCTATGTATGAAGTAATTCCGCCAGCAACAGCAGCCCTTGACTCAGATGAGATATTTCCCTTATGAGCTAACCCTGGCTCTCTGAAATGAACCTGATCATCAATCCAACCAGGAATTAAATGTAATCCCTTGGCATCTATTGTTTTATCTACATTAACTTCTTCAATAAAATCATCTATTTTAAAGATATATTCTCCTTTGATTAAAAGATCTTTTTGAGATATTTTATTTTCATTCACCAAAATCGCATTTTTAATCAATATCTTTTCCATTAGCTATTTTTTATTAAAAAAACTATCGAAAATTAGAATGAAAATACCAAAAAAAGCCTCCCATATTATGTCTCCATTCATTTTTGAAATTCCATCAGTTCGATTAACAAAAACTATAGGATGCTCTTTAAGTATAAATTTTTTTTTCCAAGACTTAAATTTCATTTCAATTTGAAAGGCATATCCTGAAAATCTAATTTTATTATTAATTAATGAATCCAGAACACTACTCTTGTAACCAACAAATCCTGAGGTTGGATCCTTTATTGGCATAAAAGTTAAAATTCTTACATAAAGAGAAGCAAAATAAGAAAGTAATATTCTGCTCAAAGGCCAATTAACAACATTTATTCCGTCAACATATCTAGAGCCTATTATTACATCTACATTATTTTTTAGATTATCAAGCATTTTAGGAAGTTCCTTCGGATCATGAGATAAATCAGCATCGATCTGAAAGATATAATTATATTTTCTTTTCAAGGCCCATTCAAAACCAATAAGATAGGCTTTTCCAATTCCTCTCTTTTTATGATTACCCTCTATAAATAATCTATCTTTAAAATGACGCTGCAACTTAATAACTTTATCAGCCGTACCATCAGGGGAAGAATCATCTACGACTAAAATATCAAAAGACTTCTCTAAAAAAACTCTTTTTACTATTCTTTCAATATTATCAACTTCATTATAAGTTGGTATAATAACTAAGCTACTATTCATAAACTTTCGTAAAATTAATAAATCATCATAAAAAAAACTGATAACAATAATACTTCTTATTTTTATGAAATGCTTGAAGTGGAAGAAATAATAAAATCAAATAAGGATTGGATTTCAATTTTTTTTCTTTTATCATTATTAATTCTTGGTTTTCTTAAGAATATTGATAAAAAAAAATTTGGATTCCTTATATATTCTTTTACCTCGGAAAAATATTTTAGTATTTATGCTAAAGAAAAAAAAGCAAACTATTTTGATTTATTCAATATATTAAAAATCATTTTTACCATAATGATTAAAAGTATTCTTTTGACCTTTATTATCGATGAGTTAATTTCTTTTCAAACATTTAAAACTGTTGCCCTAATTATTTTGATCATAATAGTTTCTAGATATTTCTTTTTAAAATATGTTTTTAGATTTTTAAATCTTGAGAATTTGTTTGAGCAATTAATTTTCAAAAGTATTTCTCTATACTTTAGAATATCTCTATTTACATTTCCTTTGTTACTTATCTACAGATATACTTTCCCAACTAATATTAAATTTTTGTTTCTCGTGTCATTTCTGATTGCTTTTGTAATTTTTTTTATGCATTTAATTATCTATTATAAAATTGCTCATAATAGAGCCTCAAGTTTTTTTTATATTATTTTATATCTTTGTGCTTTTAAAATAACTCCTTGGTTATTGGTTTATGACTATATAACCTCCTGAAAAGTCTAATTTTTAAGGTATGAAAGTAAAAACTGTTTTAGTTTCCCAACCTGAGCCATCTAATGAAAAATCTCCCTACTCTAGACTTAAAGAAAAGTATAAATTAAAAATTGATTTTAGACCTTTTATCCATGTCGAAGGTATGACTGCAAAAAATGTCAGACAACAAAAAATTAATTTTTCTGATTTTAATAATGTTATTTTAACAAGTAAAAATGCTGTTGATCACTTTTTTAGACTAGCTGAAGAAATGAGATATAAGGTTCCTGATTCTACAAAATATTTCTGTCAATCTGAAGCCATAGGTTTTTATCTTCAAAAGTATGTTGTTTATAGAAAAAGAAAAATATATGTTGGAGATAGAGATTTTAAGAGCTTGGAAAGTGTTTTTCAGAAATTTGAAAATGAAAGTTTTCTTGTTCCAACATCAGATGTTTTAAATTCTGAAACATCTCTCTTCTTAGATTCTATTAGCATAAATTGGACTAGAGCTAAACTTTATAAAACTGTTGTTAGTGATCTTTCTGATTTAAGAGATGTCTATTATGATGTTCTAGTTTTTTTTAGTCCCTCAGGCATTGAATCATTATTTAAAAATTTTCCAGATTTTAAACAAAATAACACAAGAATTGCAGTCTATGGAAATGCAACTGTAAAGGCTGCTAGTGATGCAAAGCTAAGAATAGATGTAAAAGCACCTACTCCTGACACTCCATCTATGACTATGGCAATTGAGAAATATATTTCTCAAAACAATAAATAATTTTCATATTAAATAATAGAGGCTTTGAAATTTGAAAATAGAAATATAATAATTGACGGGCTAGATAAGATAATTTTAAGAGAGTTGATGACAAACTCAAGAAAGTCAATAAATGAGATATCTAAAAAAGCTGGAATATCAGGAACGGCAGTTCATCAACGTCTAAAAAAACTTGAAGAATCAAATCTTATTTCATCCTTCCAAATGGTTTTAAACCCAAAATTATTAGGATATAAAACTATGGCTTTTATCGGTATATTTTTAGATCAGGCTATCAGAAATCCTGAAGTTGTAAAAAAACTAAGAGAAATTGAAGAAGTTATTGAATGCCATTACACTACTGGTAACTGGAGTGTTTTTATTAAAATTATATGTAAAGATAATCAACACTTAATGAAATTACTAAATGAAAAAATTCAAACAATTGATGGAATTTCAAGAACTGAAACACTTGTCTCTCTTGATCAACAAATAAATAGGCAAATTAAAATATAAAAAGTTACTTTTCTTTTTTTCGGTTTATTATTATAATAGAGATAATAAAAATTTGAATAATACCTGCAATCAAATTTGAAATAATAATTGATAAACTATTTATAAAAAACCCATAAATAAGCCATAAAGTAACTCCTAATAATAAAACAAAGTACATTACTAGTGATACTCCTTCTGTAGAACCGGATCTCCATATTTTAATTAATTGAGGGAAAAAACCAATCATTGTTAAAAACCCAGCGGATAAGCCTATAGCTTCAATATAAATTGAACTCACTATGTAACAATATTAATTATCTTACCCTTGATGAAAATAATTTTTTTTGGATTTTCTCCCTTAAGATATTTTTCAGTTCTAGGTTCATTTAATACAATCTCTTCAATTTTATTTTTACTAAGATCCAAAGATAATTCAAGCATATATCTAGTTTTGCCATTAAAAGATACAGGATAGTTCTTTTTAAACTCTTTAATAAATTTATTATCAAACTTAGGGTATGGAATGTATTCAATACTTT
>JAQWON010000088.1 GCA_029245825.1 Flavobacteriaceae bacterium | reverse complement strand
ATGGAGGAGCAAAGCGTATTATATTTCCGTGGGTAGGTTTGGCTAAAAGGCCATTTTCTTTTAACCTCAAACATATATTCCAAGCTGTTTGGGTCTTTCTCTCCTTATCTTTTACAACAATAGCATTTAAAAGACCTTTCCCTCTGACTAAATCAATTATTCCAATGCTTTTTATATGACTGCTGATTTTATCTCTAAATATGACCCCCAATTTTCTAGCATTTTCTGTTAATTTTTCATTTACAATTATTTCAATTGCACTTTTAGAAATTGCTGATCCCAAAGGATTCCCTCCAAAAGTACTTCCGTGTTGTCCAGGTTTAATTACACTCATTATTTCTGAATTACAAAGAACAGCCGATACAGGAAATGTTCCTCCAGAAAGTGCTTTGCCAAGAATTAAAACATCTGGTTTTGAATCCTCATATTGAGTTGCCAATAATTTACCTGTCCGTCCTAATCCGGTTTGAATCTCATCAGCAACAAAAAGAATATTGTGTTTTGTGCAAAGTTTCCTAACTCCCTCTAAATATCCGTCTTTTGGAACAATAACTCCTGCTTCGCCTTGAATAGGTTCGACCAAAAACCCGGCAATATTTTTGTCTTGATTAAAGATCTTTTCAAGACTATCCAGATCATCAAATGGAATATTGTAAAACCCCTGAGTATGTGGTCCAAAAAATTCTTTAGATCCCTTGTCGCTGGAAAAAGAAATAATTGTTGTTGTTCTACCATGAAAATTATTATTACAAACAACAATCTTTGAAGAATGATCAGGAATTCCTTTAATTGTATGACCCCACTTCCTAACTATTTTAATAGCTGTTTCAACGCCTTCTGCTCCGGTATTCATGGGAAGTAATCTTTCGTAGCCAAAAAGCTTGGATGCAAATTCCATGTATTCTCCTAATCTATCATTGTGAAAAGCTCTTGATGTTAAAGTAAGTTTGGAGGCTTGTTCTTTTAAAACTTTAATAATTTCTGGGTGGCAATGCCCTTGATTTACTGCAGAATATGCTGATAAAAAATCATAATATTTTTTACCATTAACATCCCAAAGAAAAACCCCTTTCCCTTTTGACAAAACAACAGGTAAAGGATTATAATCATTAGCTCCATACTTTTTTTCAAGATCAATAAAATGTTGAGTATTCAATTTATTTTTCAAATTTGCACCAAAGGGTATTTAATTTACAAATAAATAACCAAAGTGGAATTACTGTTAATAAAAATACTGTTTTAAAAAACTATTTCTGTAAATACCTAAATAAATTGTAATCAATTAAAATTATGTACGGGAAATTTATTGATAATATTGAAGTAGTAGATGTGTCATCTAAAGGAAAAGGAGTTTGTAAAGACGAATCAGGTAAAGTTATTTTTGTTGATGGAGTAGTTCCCGGAGATATAATAAATCTAAAAATTAAAAGAAAACGAAAAAATTATTTTGAGGGTCAAAAAATTGAAATCTTAAAGCCTTCAAAAAATAGAATTACTCCAAAGTGTAAGCATTTTGAATTATGTGGTGGTTGTAAATTTCAAAATCTGAGTTATGATGCCCAGCTTCAATTTAAACAGAAACAGGTCTTAAATAATTTAAAGAATTTTTCTGAAATGAATATTCCAAAAATAAGTAGAATTAAAAAAGCTAATAAAATTTACTTCTACAGAAATAAAATGGAATTTTCTTTTTCTGAGCAAAAGTGGCTAACAAAAGAAGAAATAAATAAAAAAAATCAAAATATTACAAGAAAAGGATTAGGGTTTCATAAGTCTGGTGCATGGAATAAAGTTATTGATATAACAAAATGTCATCTGCAAAAAGACCCATCAAATGAAATTAGAAACTCTATTCGTGATTTTGCAATTAAGAATAGTTTTAAATTTTTCGATCATAAATCACATAATGGATTTTTAAGAAGCCTAATGATAAGGTCATCATCAAATGGATTAATGGTTTTAATCCAATTTTTTGAAGAAAATAAAATTAAAAGAGTGAAATTATTAGATTTTTTAAATGAAAAATTTCCTGAAATAAAATCTTTGCTTTATTGTATTAATTCAAAAAGAAATGATTCAATCTACGATCAACAAATAATTTGCTATCAAGGTTCAAATCATATAATTGAAAAAATCAATGAATATGAATTTAAAATAACTGCAAAATCATTTTTTCAAACGAATTCATATCAAATTATTGAATTGAATAAGATTATTCTTCAGTTTGCCTCCTTAAAAAAGTCTGAAATTGTTTATGATCTTTATACTGGAACTGGAACTATTGCGATTTTTATAGCTAAATATTGTAAAAAAGTTGTTGGTATTGATTCAGTTTCTGAAGCTATTGAATCCGCTAAAGAAAATGTTTGTCAAAATAAGATACCAAATGTTTTTTTTGAGTTAGGTGATATGAAAAATATCTTTAATCAAGATTTTATATCAAGAAACGGTAAAGCAAATGTTGTGATAGTTGATCCCCCTCGGGATGGAATGCATAAAAATGTAATAAAAGAATTAATTAAATTGTCTCCAAATAAAATTATTTATGTCAGCTGTAATAGTTCAACACAAGCTAGAGACCTAAAGCTTTTAAAATTTAATTATTCACTTTTGAAATCAAAAGCAATTGATATGTTCCCTCATACTCAACATATTGAAAATATTGTACTTTTAGAAAAGATTTAATAAAATGAAATCGAAATTAAAAAAAACTCTATTTTATTTATTTTTTATTTTAATCTCATGTGAAAAAGATGACATCTGTATTGAAAGTGAAATAGGGACTCCAAGAATTATCCTTTCATTTTATGATAAAGTAGATAAAAATTTAAAAAAACCTGTTGAAAATCTATTAATAAAAGGGTTAGAAAAGGAAGATACTCTTGATATTTTTTCTGGGGATTCTATCGCTATTCCTTTAAGGAATGATTCCAATTTTTCGAAGTATGAATTTATTCTCAATGCTGGAGGAGAAAACTCAAACAATGATACAATCCACATATTTTACTCTAGATATGATTCATATATTAATAGAGCCTGTGGGTTTAAATCAAATTTTATACTAAATAATCCACCTACTGCATTATTAAATAAAGATAATGCTTGGATAAATGAAATTGTAAAATTAAAAGACACTGTTTTAAATGAAGATTACTCACATTTGGCTATTTATCATTAATTATCTTTTATTCTCTTCGGCTTTATTTTCCCAAAAAAATAATCAGAATGAAGATTCAATTGATTCTATAAGTGTTAAAAACAATAAAGCATATAGTATTAGGTTTGGAATAGATCTTTCAAAACCCATTATGTCTAATATTAAAAAAGATGATTATCAAGGATTTGAATTAGTTGGTGATCTAAGTTTTATTAAAGATTTATACGCTGCTGTCGAAATTGGCACTGAAAAAAGGACTACTCAGTCAGAAAATATAAATTTTACAACATCCGGGAGTTACCTAAAATTAGGTTTTGACTATAATATGTATGAAAACTGGAAAGGGATGAATAATAACATATATCTTGGCTTTAGACTTGGAAACAGTTTTCACAAACAGACAATAAACGAATATGATGTTTATTCAAAACATCACTATTGGCAAGAGGAATCAACAAGAGAAAATTATGAAATAGGAGAAAAATCAGGACTTCAAGGAAGGTGGCTAGAATTTGTTGCTGGAATAAAAGTTAAAATTATCTCAAATTTTTACCTGGGTTTTAGTTTTAGATTAAACAGATTAATTAATCATGTTTCTCCCAAAAACTTTGATAATCTGTACATTCCCGGTTTTAATAAAAAAACTGATGAAAATATTTGGGGTGCAGGCTTCAATTACACAATAACCTACTCCATTCCAATTAATCTTAGTAAAAATTAAAAAAGGCCCTATATAAATATAGGGCCTCAAGGAAGGCGGTGACATACTCTCCCACCAAATGGCAGTACCATCTGCGCAAATGGGCTTAACTTCTCTGTTCGGAATGGGAAGAGGTGAGCCCCATCGCTATAACCACCTTAAATCAATAAAATAGACACATTGAAAAATAGAATTTTTTTAAAATTTTAAAAGAAAAAGTCCTACAATAGGCTTAAGGGTAATTAGTATCACTCGGCTAAGACATTACTGCCTATACACCTGTGACCTATCAACGTCGTAGTCTCCAACGACCCTTAAAAGAAATCTCATCTTGTGGTGGGCTTCGTACTTATATGCTTTCAGCACTTATCCCTTCCCGACATAGCTACCCGGCGATGCTCCTGGCGGAACAACCGGTACACCAGAGGTCAGTCCATCTCGGTCCTCTCGTACTAAAGACAGATCCACGCAAATTTCTAACGACCACTACAGATAGAGACCGAACTGTCTCACGACGTTCTGAACCCAGCTCGCGTGCCACTTTAATGGGCGAACAGCCCAACCCTTGG
>JAQWON010000045.1 GCA_029245825.1 Flavobacteriaceae bacterium | reverse complement strand
ACCCGATCTTATGGGAACTTAGAGGCGACTTTTGAGGGAAAATCAGCAAAACTTTCACTAAGTATTGCAAATACAAATGAATCTCCTTCTACAAGACCGATAGAAGTTGATGGAGTACCTGTACTTGGCAAATTAGTAAGTCCCGATCCATCTCCTTTAAAAGCAGAGGCAGTTACTACTCCTGAAAAAGAAGCATTTGAACCACTCACCTGAGTAGCTGATACTAATCCCGAAAACATACCATTGGTAGCATATAAACTAGTTGCATCAAGATGAGTAGCAGTAACCGTGGTAGTAGAAACTGCACCTGACATGATACCTTTTATGGCACCTGCTTTAGCCGCATAATTTGCTACAGGAACGGCATAAATACGTCCCACACCAAGTGAAACAAAACCAGATCCAAGATTTACTTCTTCTTTTAAAAATAAAGGTTTACCCCAATCTATTGCACCCCAGCTGTCTCCTGTTTGACTTGTCGGAGCTCCGCCACCAATCACAAGATTTACAAGGCCGTCAACACTTGTGTTTACCGTGTGAGTCTCTTGATAAGCTACAGTACCATTTGTAGCATCATAGATAATGCTGAACTGCATTACTACGCTCTGACCAGAAACAGCCATACCATTTGAGCCCTTAATTATGGCTTGATAATTAAAGTCTGTCTGTTGTGAAAAAGCAAACAAACTAAATAAAGCAAAAAAGAAGAAGATGATTTTTTTCATGATGTTAATATTTATAATAGTTAAGCTGCCAAAAAAGTTTTGTGGCACTTTTTATAATATACTGTTTTTTTTTAAATAATAAAAATTGGACACCAATTTACTGATTTAATGGATACTGGAATTGTATTACCTGTATAATTAAAAAGATTTCATACTTTGTAAAAAAAAAGATTAGGTATGAAAAAAGTATTCAAATTTATTACAGTTCTATTATTTATTACCTCCTGCAATCAAGAGGTTAAGGAAGTTCAAAAGTATTCAATAGAGACACTAATGTCTAATAACAGAAGTTCTGGAGGTTATTTTTCCAAAGACGCAAATAAATTACTTTATGCATCTGATAAATCAGGTGTCTTTAATCTATACGAAGTTGATTTAAGTTCGCTCGAGGAAACTCAGGTAACAAATTCTGTGGAGGAATCTTATTTTGCAGTAGGCTACTCACCATTAACAAGTGAGATAATCTATAGAGCTGATAAAGGAGGTAATGAGAATTCACATCTATACCTAATTAGAGATGGAGAATCAATTGATCTAACTCCCGGTGAAAAGACTAAGGCTTCATTTCTTGGATGGACACAAGATGAAAAGCAAATGTATTTCCTCTCAAATGCGAGAAATCCAAAATATTTTGATCTGCACAAGCTTAAAATGGATGATTTATCATCAAAAATGATAATGGAAAACAATGAAGGTTACAGTTATTACCCTCTATCAAACAATGACAAATACCTTGTCATGGTCAAAAGACCATCTCGCGATATTGATCTAATGTATATGTTAGATTTAGAGAGTAATGAAAAAATTGAAATATCCAATCAAGAATCGAATTTCTGGGGTCAGGGCTTTGATAAAAACGATGAAAATTATTATTACAGCACAAATTATGACAATGAATTTCTTTATTTAATGTCTTATAACATAAAATCTGGAAAAAGAAGTCTAGTTTATAAGACCGAGTGGGATGTAACGAGACATTTTTTAACTAAAAATGATAAATTTTCGGTGATCACTGTTAATGAGGATGCGCAAAATAAAATAATTGTAAGAAACAATAAGGATACTTCAGTAGTCAATTTTAAAGGAGTTGAAAATCTAAATATTAATTCTGTTTCTTTTTCTGATGATGAAAAAATAGTCAGAATTAATGCTGGAAGCTCAAACTCACCAGGGGATATTTATACTTACGATATAGAATCTGAGGTATTAAATAAAATTACTTCAAATTTAAATAATAATGTAAACCCTTCAGATCTTGTAAATGGTGAAGTAATCAGGTATAAATCATTTGATGGATTAGACATACCTTCAATTTTATATAAACCAATTACAGCAAGCAAAAGAAATAAAGCCCCTGCTCTTGTATGGGTTCATGGTGGGCCGGGAGGACAATCACGCATTGGATATCGTGCTTTGATTCAATATCTTGTTAATCATGGATACGCTATTCTTGCTGTGAATAACAGAGGAAGTAGTGGTTATGGGAAGACTTTTTATTCACTAGATGATAGAAATCACGGGGATAAAGATTTAAAAGATTGTGTCTGGGGTAAAAAATGGCTTGAGGAGCAGGATTATATTGATCCGGAAAAAATTGGTATAATAGGTGGTAGTTATGGTGGATTTATGACAATGGCTGCAATGACATTTGAACCAGATGTTTTTAAAGTTGGTGTAAATATCTACGGAGTAACTAATTGGATTAGAACATTAAAATCAATACCTCCCTATTGGGAAGCAGCAAGAAAGCAACTCTACAAAGAGATGGGTGATCCTTATTCTTCTGATTCGATAAGATTATTCAATATTTCTCCATTATTTCATGCCAAGAATATAAAAAACCCTATCATGGTACTACAAGGTGCTAATGACCCTAGGGTATTACAAATTGAGTCTGATGAAATTGTAGATGAAGCTAGAAAAGCTGGCGTTTATGTTGAATATCTTTTATTTGATGATGCGGGTCATGGATTTGTTAAAAAAGATCAGCAAATCAAGGGCAATGAAAAGATTTTAACTTTTTTAAATAACTACCTTAAATAAAGTTGTTGATTAAATGATATACCTAGTTTATGGTGTAACAGCAAGTGGAAAAACTTCTGTAGGGAAATTATTAAGCGAAAAACTAAAAGTACCCTTTTATGATGCCGATGATTTTCATCCTTCATCTAATATTAAAAAGATGAAAAACGGAATTCCACTAAATGATTCCGATAGAAAACCGTGGCTTAAAATATTACGAAAAAATATTGAATCTTGGCAAAAAGATGGATCTGCAATTCTTGCCTGCTCAGCTCTAAAAGAGTCTTATCGATCAATACTGATGGATGATATGAAGATTCCAATGCAGTTTATCTTGCTTCAATCACCAATCTCAACTCTAAAGAAAAGATTGGAGTCAAGGAAAGAGCACTTTATTTCCCCTACTCTACTAGATTCACAAATTAAGACACTAGAAGTCCCAGAATATGGAATTAGGGTTGATTCTAACGTAGAATTAGAAGAGTTGGTAAAACTAATCGTAAAAAAAGTTTCAAAAACAAATGACTTAGGAGTTATTGGCATGGGTACAATGGGAAAAAATTTATCCCTAAATATTTCAACAAAAGACTTTTCAGTATCTATATACAATAGAGAAGTTAAGGGAAAAGAAGAAAATGTAGCTGGTGATTTTGCAAATAAAAATAAGGATTATAATTTAATGCCTTTTAATAGTTTACCTGAATTCATAGGTTCATTAACCTCTCCTAGAAAAGTTTTTCTGATGATAAATTCAGGTCATCCAACAGATGAAATTTTGACTCAATTAATGATGATTTTAGATCCTGGAGATATTGTTATTGATCTAGGCAATTCCTATTTTATTGATTCTCAGAGAAGGTCAAAGTTTTTAGCTCAGAAGAAAATTCATTTTTTAGGGATCGGTGTTTCTGGAGGTCATTATGGAGCAAGAAACGGTGCCTCATTTATGGCAAGTGGAGATAAATACGTTTACAAAATGATATCTCCTATCATTGAAAAAATTTCCGCACTTGATAATAATGGAAAGTCTTGTTCTAGTAATTTAGGAAGTGATGGGGTTGGACATTTTGTAAAAACTGTACATAATGCAATCGAATACGGCGAGATGCAATTAATTGCTGAGATATACCATCTTATGAGATTTCATTTAAATATGAATATTGACAAAATCTCAAATGTCTTTAAGAAATGGAACAAAAGCGATTTGTCCAGCTATCTTTTAGAGATTACATCAAAAATTTTAGACACTAAAGTAAATGGAGTCCATATTATTGATCTAATAGATGACAAAGCTGAAAGCAAAGGAACTGGTGCATGGGGACTTATAAATTCAATAGAAACAGGTGTCCCCTTTGATACTCTATCCTCTTCATTAATGTTTAGATATCTTTCTTCAATGACAGATGAGAGAAAAATGGCAAGTGATACTTATCAGATCAATTTAAAGAAGGGAGTGATTGATGAGAAAATTATTGAAAAAGCTTACTCCGCAGCAAGAGTAATTAATCATGGTCTTGGATTTAATTTACTGCAAAAGACTTCAGTAAAATACAGGTGGGATTTGAATCTATCCGAAATTGCCAGAATATGGACAAATGGATGTATTATTCGATCTAAGTTAATGAATGATTGGATTGAAATATTATCCAATAAATCATTTGAACATCCCCTACTTCATGTAAGCGTTGTAAAAGAACTAAAAAAGCTTCAACCTAGTCTATCAGAACTACTTTCTGTTGCGATAAAGCTTAATTGTAGTTTACCAGTACATTCATCATCACTTAATTTCTTTTTATCATTTACAAATAAATCATTGCCTTCAGTAATTATTCAAGCTCAAAGAGATTTCTTTGGTATGCATGGTTTAAATTTTAAAGATGAATCTCAAATGAAGAATTTCAATCATCAGTGGTAGTATTATTTTTCCATATATTTATATATAAGATTAGAGAGAATGAACAGGTACAGTAATCATGATGATATTCCCGGAAACCCATCTGTTGCTAAGACTAGCGATGTAAAACTAAGAACCCATGCTAATAAGGATAGTCTAAAAGTTCTAAGTATAGATCAATGGAACTTTTGGAAAGAAAATGGTTACGTTGTAGTCAAAAACGCAATATCAAAACAGCAGGCAGCTAAAACAGCATCGTTTTTATGGGAATTTGAGGAAAAAGATCCTAATGACAAAAGTACATGGTACACAAATCCTAGAGCAGAAATGCAGATGAAAGAATTAGCTGGTACTGGAATGGTAGAAGCTTATAATAATTCACATTTATGGAGTAATAGACAGGAAAAGAGAATTTATGACTCTTTTGTTGATATTTGGGGCACTGATAAATTATGGGTTACAATTGACCGTGCGAATCTTAACTTTCCAATTAGACCAGGTTTTGAATACAAAGGATTTATTCATTGGGATTATGACCCTGGTACTAAACCACAAAATGTTCAAGGTGTTATTGCTCTAGCTGATCAAACAGATCAAAACATGGGTGGTTTTCAGTGCATCCCTTGGCTTTTTAAAAATTTTGATAAATGGAAATTAACACAACCTAAGAACAGAGACTTCTTTAAACCAGATATTAGTGGTCTTGAAGATAAAATTGTTAAGGTTCCACTAGAGGCTGGTGATCTATTAATATTTCATAGTGCCCAACCTCACGGCATTAGACCAAATTTAAGCGATGACAAAGTTAGAATTGCCCAATACATATCAATGATGCCTGCTGAAGAGGGAAATGACGAACTTAAAAAATGGAGAATCTCTTCATGGAGAGATAGAATAGCTCCAAAGGGATACGCTTTCCCTGGTGATCCAAGAAATTGGGAACAAAAAAGATATAAAACTGCAGAGCTATCTTCCCTTGGAGAAAAACTACTTGGGTTAAAAAAATGGTAGAGTTTTA
>JAQWON010000086.1 GCA_029245825.1 Flavobacteriaceae bacterium | reverse complement strand
GCAATAGAGGCTCTTAAAGAAGAATTAATAGGATTCTTAATAAACTTTCTAATTCCTTTCTTAAAAATAGTTTCACCCAAATATTCTTCTAGATATCTGAACCCCAAGCCTATATGATACGGCGATGCAATTTGTTCATTAAATCTAGTAAGCTCATTTTTAGGGGTAACATCTGCCTGCTGAAGATTTGCACGTTTTACAAATTCAGAATATAGTAAAAAACTATCATTAAAGTCAACTGTTGAAATATTGTATAATTTCATAATTCCAAGACTTGATATTCTTCCTAAAAATTTTTGGTTTGGATGAAATTTTTCTATGTATTTTATTATAATGTATGTCTGTAAACCTGTTAATATCCAATGATTTTCCCTTAAATCGATTGTTAGTTTACTGCTCAAAAAATAATGTAAGTAAGCTTTTAAAAAACTGATCTCATTAAGAAAGTCATCACTAAAAGGTCTTAAGAAAGACGGCAGATCATTCAAACCATAATATGGATTTTTTTCATAAACTATTTTTGAAACAAGTGTAGTTTTATCATTTTCTGTTTCTAAAAAAGAATTTACAAACTCTATTATCTGAA
Organism: Flavobacteriaceae bacterium; assembly: GCA_029245825.1. Lineage (GTDB taxonomy): Bacteria > Bacteroidota > Bacteroidia > Flavobacteriales > Flavobacteriaceae. The sequence continues at coordinate 2,420 of JAQWON010000086.1, read as the reverse complement.
TTACATTCTCACTTAAGTCTTTTTCCTTAAGGTTTTTACTGTATACATCTGTTATAATTGATTTACCTTCATTGTCAATTATTTTTTTGAAATTATTTTTATAACTTAATACTAGCTCTATTTCTTTTTTATTTTCTCCATGAAAGCTTTTAATTACTCTTTTACCATTAATGTTAATTTTTTCGCCTGTTTTTTCTAGATTAATTTTTACACTCAAGTCTTTTAAAACATCTAAACTTAGTTTATAATTAGCTGAAGAAATACTACTATCATCAAGATCCAAATTACTGTATTTTTTCCATTCTCCATTAAAGAATGGACTAATGGAAATATACCAATATTTGAGATTAAATGTCTCACTATTTTTACTACCATAGCCTGTGAATTTAGAATCTGGAAGTTTTACTGAATATTTTAGGTTAATATTAACACTATCGTTTTTCTTTAATGGACGGTTAAGAATAATACGAATAATATCTTTTTGATTAGATAATCTATTCCAATTAATTTCATTACCATTTTCTTTCACATAATCAATCATTGTAAATCCAAGTTTGTTTTTTGATGAGAGATAAAAACTCCTATCATATTCTTCTCCAAATCTTTTTGCTAATGGTGTGTCAGTATTTGAATAGGAATTAGCCCAATCATTCATATAGATTGTTTCAACAGTATTATCAGATATATTTTTAAATGAAATAATTTGATTAATATCAATTCGACCATCTTTTTCATAAAATTTTGCTTCAATACTGTAATTGATATCTACTTGTGAAAAAAGTATTGACAGTTTGAGAAAAAATAAAAGATGTAAAACTTTTTTCATTTGGTTATGCTGATTTTAGTTCTTCAAAAAGATATTTTGCAGTATGACTTGATTTGATTTTAGATAAATCCTCAGGTGTTCCATATCCAATTATTTCCCCGCCATTTTCCCCGCCATTTGGTCCAATATCAATAATATAGTCCATTTGCTTTATAACATCTAGATTGTGCTCTATTATCAAAACGGTATTTCCTTTATCAACAAGAAAATTTAGCACTTTTATCAACAATTTAATATCTTCAAAATGAAGACCCGTAGTTGGTTCATCTAAAATATAAAAAGTCTTTCCTGTATCTTTTTTAGACAATTCGGATGCCAACTTTACTCTTTGTGCTTCTCCACCGGATAGAGTGGTTGATGACTGACCTAAAGTCAAGTACCCTAATCCAACTTTTTGTAATGTTTTAAGTTTTCGAAACAGATTCGGGACAGACTCAAAAAAAATGCAGGCTTCATCAATTGTCATATCTAAAATATCGTGAATAGATTTCCCCTTGTATCTTATCTCGATTGTTTCGCGATTAAATCTTTTACCATTACAAGCTTCACACTCTATGTGAACATCTGGGAGGAAATTCATTTCAATCACCTTTGTCCCTGCGCCTTGACAACTCTCACATCTTCCTCCTTTAACATTAAAACTGAATCTTCCCGGCTTATAACCACGCTGTTTTGATTCTGGTGTTAGAGAAAAAATAGAACGAATTTCACTAAAAATGCCGCAATATGTAGCAGGATTACTTCTGGGACTTCTTCCTATAGGACTTTGATCAACATTTACAACTTTATCAATATTATCTAATCCTTTCACTTTTTCATATGGCAAGGGTTTTAAGATTGATTTATAAAAATGTGAGCTTAAGATAGGATATACTGTTTGATTTACAAGAGTAGATTTTCCACTTCCAGACACGCCAGTCACACCTACTAATAAGCCTAGGGGAAATTTGACATTAATTTTCTTAAGGTTATTTCCTGTACATCCCTCAACAATAAGATTTTTACCATTGCCTCTTCTTCTTTTTTCCGGTAATTCAATATTTTTTATCCTTGCAAGATAATCTCCAGTTAGACTATTTTGCTGTTTTATGAAATTTGGTGTCCCTTGTGAAATAATTTCACCACCATTTTTTCCTGCAAATGGACCTAAATCAATAATATGATCTGCTTTTAGCATCATTTCTTTGTCATGTTCAACAACTATAACCGAGTTGCCAATATCTCTGAGAGATTTTAAAGAATCGATTAATTTTAAATTATCTTTTTGATGAAGACCAATTGTTGGTTCATCCATAATATAGAGAACTCCTGTTAATTGAGAGCCAACTTGTGTTGCAAGTCTAATCCTTTGACTTTCGCCTCCTGAAAGTGATTTGGTAGATCTTTTTAGCTTTAAATAATCAAGACCAACATTTATTAAAAACCCCAGTCTTTTCAATACTTCATCAATTATTTCTTTTGATATTTCTGATTCTTTTTTTGAAAGTTTACCCCTTAATTTAGAAAACCAATTATGAAGAACTTTTAGATCCATATCAGAGATTTCAATTATATTTTTTTTGTCAATTTTAAAAAAATTGACTTCATTTTTAAG
>JAQWON010000024.1 GCA_029245825.1 Flavobacteriaceae bacterium | reverse complement strand
TGAAAAATTTTATTTTATTTTACTGATTTTATTGGTCTCATGTGAAAACAGTCAAAATCAAAAACCTTTGCCTATAGAATATGGTAAAACTATTGAGGGTAAAATAATTCTTTTAGGTAAAATAAATCGTGCAAATCTTGAACGATCAGAACATGTTAAATGGTTTAAAAAAGAATATGATTTCTACAAGGTAAAAAATCAATGGGCAGAGTCTGTTGAAGAACATTTTAAAGGCATAAATTTAAAACTATTTATGGGTACTTGGTGTGAAGACAGTGAAAGGGAAGTTCCGGCAATTTTCAAACTTTTAGATGCAGTAAATTTTGATCAAAATAAAATTGATATTTATGCTATGTCTGAAGAAAAAACAACTCCTGAAAATTTTGAAAATGGACTAAATATTATAAAAGTTCCAACACTAATTTTTTATAAAAACGGCAAAGAATTAAACAGGTTTGTAGAGTTTTCAATTGTTTCGCTAGAAGATGATATAAAAAAAATAGTTAGTGGAGAAAAATATCAGGACGCTTATTATAGTCAATAATATTTATGATCAAATTAAAAACCCTTGAGCAAATAGAGTTAATTAGAGAAAGTGCTTTAATAGTTTCAAAAACTTTGGGGATGATCGCTGATGAAATTCGCCCTGGTATAACAACTATAGAATTGGACAAAATGGCAGAGACATTTATTAGAGATCATGATGCTGAACCAGGTTTTTTGGGACTTTATGATTTTCCAAATACGCTGTGTGTTAGTCCCAACGAACAAATAGTTCACGGTATACCAAATGATATTCCGCTTAATGATGGTGATATACTTTCTGTAGACTGCGGTGTTTTAAAAAATGGTTTTTATGGAGATCATGCTTACACATTTGAGGTTGGTGAAGTTCTCCCAGAAACCAAAAGATTGCTTGAAGTAACTAAAAAATCTCTTTATGTTGGAATTTCTAATTTTAAATTAGGCAATCGCGTTGGTGATCTTGGTTTTTCAATACAAAAGTACGCTGAAAAAAATGGGTATGGGGTTGTAAGAGAGCTTGTAGGACATGGCCTAGGGAAAAAAATGCATGAAGATCCCGAAATTCCAAATTATGGAAAATCTGGAACCGGAAAAAAATTTAAAAATGGAATGGTCATTGCTATAGAGCCTATGATAAATCAGGGATCTAAAGAAATTCAAAAATTAAATGATGGGTGGACAATCCTTACAAAGGATAATAAGCCAAGTGCACATTTTGAACACAATGTAGCTCTAATGGATGGCAAACCTCAACTTTTATCTACTTTTAAGTATATATATGAATCTATTGGCATAGATAGCAAAGAAGAAAAACCATTTACAATAAATTGAAAATTAATGAAACTTTTGCTTTCGATTTTGCCAAGACCTTTACTAATTAGATTGAGTATTTTTTTTCTTCCAATTATAAAGATGTTATATAGAGGAAATAAATTCACCGATCCTATTGACGGAAGAAGTTATAGAAAATTTCTTCCATACGGCTATAAAAAATTAAGACCCAATGCTCTCTCCCCTGGAACCCTTTCTTTAGAAAGACATAGGCTACTATGGTTGTATTTAAAAAGAAAAACGACTTTTTTGAAAGATAAAAAAAAGGTGCTCCACATAGCGCCTGAACAAGCATTATATACAAAATTTAAAAAAATTGAGTTTTGGAATTATATAACTCTTGATCTACATTCACCACTTGCAGATATCAAAGCTGATATTACTAATCTGCCCTTTGATAATAATATTTTTGATCTAATTATTTGTAATCATGTTCTAGAACACATACAGGATGATATAATTGCTATAAAAGAAATCTATAGGGTGCTTAAAAAAAATGGTCTTGCAATTATGCAAATACCTATTGACATTGAACTTATAAAAACATTCGAAAATCCTGAAATTAAGAGCAATAAGGAAAGAGAAGAATTATTTGGTCAATATGATCATGTAAGAATCTATGGAAAAGATTTTTTTGAGAGACTCAGGAGCGTTGGTTTTAAAACAAAAAAAATAAATTATACTGAAGAATTATCGAAAGAAGAAATCAAAAAGTTTTCAATAATTAAAGGTGAAATAATTCCAATTGGTGTTAAATGAGATAGGAAATAAATTTATTTTATTCCCATCCAGATGATTTTATCTGGACTAATTCTTTATCTTCAGAAACAAACCAACTGGCTTCAATATTTATGTTTTGATCAACAACTTTTCTTCCAATATCCAATGGCATAACCATCAATGCAGTAGCAAAAGCATCAGCAACAATACAAGATGGAGCAATAACTGAAACGCTAAGAATATTAGAATTTAAGGCCAATCCATTTTTAGGATTAATAGAGTGAACAAATTTTTTTCCGGTCAAACTGTCTATTAAAAATTTATTATAATTTCCAGAAGTAGCAATAGCATGGTCACTTATGTTATAGGTTTCAATGAATTTATTTTTAATTCCTCTTTGCGGAAAACTAATCCCTATTTTCCATTTTTCCTTTGAAACAGGGTTTATACCTTTAGCCCTAATTTCTCCTCCAATTTCAACTAAAAAATTTTTACTTCCCAAAGAAACCAAATATTGATATATACAATCTACAGTATATCCCTTTGCAATTGCATTAAAATCAATATATGTATGAGGGTTTTTTTTTAAAACTCTATGATCTGTTGTCATTTCTAATTTATCTAACCCTACCCCATCCATTAAACTATCAATAACAGAAGAGTCAACTTTAATATTAAATTTTTTAGGGCCAAATCCATAAGCATTGACTATAGATCCAACTGTAGGATCAAAATAGCCATTTGTAGCCTCCCATATTTCTTTTGATTTTATATAAACTTTTCTGAAATGTTTATCGGCTTTTAACAAAGTATCCCCATTATTTATTCTTGATATATCAGAATTTGAGATATAAGTTGACAATGAATTATTAATTTCAAAGAAGATTGAATCTATTCCATCTTGAACTTTTGAACGATCAATATTTAATCGTTCATATTTAATACTATAGAATGTTCCCAATGCATTTCCATTATGACTCTCTAATTTATTAGAATTACAACTTGAATAAATTAAAATAATACACAAGAAAAATGCCTTGATTAAATAATGCATTTATTTAAAATGATTTAAATACTATCCTCCAAAATCATCAAAGCGAACATTTTCTGGCGGAACACCAAAATCATCAGCCATCTTTTCCACAGCTTGATTCATCAATGGAGGGCCACAAAAATAAACTTCAATGTCCTCAGGCGATTCGTGCTTTGACAAATAATAATCAACTACAACTTGATGAACGAATCCAGTAAAACCATCTCCCTTTTTATCATCAAGACTCTTTTTTTTAACCCATTTATCCTCAGGTAGTGGCTCTGAGAGAGCTATATAAAATTTAAAGTTTTTAAAATCTTTTTCCAATGCTTTGAAGTGATCAATGTAAAAAAGTTCTCTTTTAGATCTACCCCCATACCAAAATGTAACCTTTCTTCCGGTTTTTAGAGTCCTAAATAGCTCATATAGATGAGACCTCATGGGCGCCATACCGGCACCACCTCCAACGTATAACATCTCAGAATCTGATTCATTAATAAAGAATTCTCCAAAAGGTCCTGAGATAGTTACCTTATCGCCTGGTTTCCTTGAAAAAATATAAGAAGAAGCTATTCCAGGGTTTACATCCATCCATCCATTTTTATTTCTATCCCATGGAGGTGTAGCTATTCGAATATTTAACATAATTTCTTTACCTTCAGCAGGATATGAAGCCATTGAATAGGCTCTTTCAACTGTTTCAGGATTTTTCATTTTTAAAGGCCACAAATTAAATTTGTCCCACTCTAATTTGAATTTATCTTCATGCTCTGGGTGTTCTTCAGGATGGGCGGAAATATCAATATTTTTATAATCTATATCACACCTCGGTATTTCAATTTGTATATATCCTCCTGCTTTATAGTTCATTTCCTCTGGAATTTCTATCACAAATTCTTTTATAAATGAAGCGACGTTCCAATTTCTTACAACTGTTGCCTCCCATTTCTTTATCCCAAAGACCTCTTCAGGTACCTCTATAGTCATATCTTCTTTTACCTTTACTTGGCATCCTAATCTCCACCCATCAGCAATTTCCTTTCTTGAAAAATGCGGGGCTTCAGTAGGGAGAATTTCACCTCCTCCATCTAATACTCTACATCTACATTGGATACAGGTGCCTCCTCCTCCACAAGCTGACGGTAGAAATATTTTATTATTGCCTAATGTTGTTAATAGTGTTCCTCCAGAATTAACCTCAACATTATTTTCATTGTTAATCTTAAGTTTTACTGGGCCAGATGGAACAAGTTTTGACTTTGCAAATAATAGCATTGAGACTAAAATAAAAGTTGCTGTAAAAAAAACTATTATACTAGAAATAATATAAGTTAATAATGAAACTTCTACCTCCATAAATATTAAATTTTGATTCCCATAAAGCTTAAAAAGCCTATAGCCATTAAACCTGTTACAATAAAAGTGATACCTAATCCTCTTAAAGGTGCAGGAACATTTGAATAAAGAATTTTTTCTCTAATTGCTGCAATTGCTACAATGGCTAATAACCAACCAATACCAGAACCAAAACCATAAGTTAATGATTCAAATATATTAGAGAATTCTTTTTGTTGCATAAATAACGAACCTCCTAAAATAGCACAATTAACAGCTATTAGAGGTAAAAAAATACCCAAGCTTCCATAAAGAGCTGGAACAAATTTTTCAACTATCATTTCAACCAGTTGAACCATAGAGGCAATTACAGCAATAAACATTATAAAGCTTAAAAAAGATAAATCTAGTTCAACAAATTGTGGATCATTTGGATCTATCCATTTCAGTGCGCCAGGGCTTAACAAATATTCATATAGTAAATAATTTATTGGAACTGTAACTGATAAAACGAAAACTACAGCTAAACCTAGACCAAGTCCAGTTTGAACTGTTTTTGAAACAGCTAAATACGAACACATCCCAAGAAAATAGGCAAAAACCATGTTTTCAATAAAAATACTCTTGACAAATAAATTAAAATATGTTTCCACCTCTAATTCTTTTCTATAAGTTTACGATTCTTTGATCTTTGAAACCAAATATAAATACCTACTATTATAAGTGCCATAGGAGATAAAAGCATTAAACCATTATTTTCATATCCTAACTCATAAAATGATTCAGGGATTACCTGGAATCCATAAAGTTTTCCAGATCCAAAAAGTTCTCTAAAAAAGGCAACTACTATTAGAATTAATCCATAACCAGCAGCATTTCCTATGCCATCTAGAAAAGATCTCCATACATTATTCCCAAGAGCAAATGCTTCCAATCGTCCCATTACAATACAATTTGTTATAATCAGACCTATAAAAATAGAGAGCTCTTTGTAAACATCATATGCATAAGCCTTGAGGATTTGATCAACTAAAACTACCATTGAAGCTACTACCACTAACTGTACAATTATTCTAATTCGATTAGGAATTAAATTTCGCAACAATGAAACAATGACATTACTTGCCCCCATAACAGCTACTACTGAAAGACTCATAACAACAGCTGGTTCTAATTGAACAGTAATTGCCAATGCTGAGCATATTCCTAAAACTTGAACAGTAATTGGATTATTATCATCTAAAGGATCGGTTAATAAAACCCGATTTTTTTTTGAAAATAAGGGCTCACTTTCTTTATTTATAAATAATAATGAACTCTTCTTTTTGGTTATTGATTTATTGCTCTCTTTACTCATATATCTAATTTATTAAAATATGGAAGATAATGTCTCGTCCTTTCAAGAATCATATCAGAGACTCCATCACCAGTTATTGTAGCTCCCGAAATTGCATCTACCTCATGATCTTCCTTGTCAAGATTTTTTGGATCATTATTAGTTTTAGAGACATTTATTCCAACTAAATCACCCTTAATATCAAAGAGCTTTTCCTCTTTGAATAGATCTTGGAACCACTGCTGTGAAATTTCAGCTCCAAGACCAGCAGTTTCTCCTTTATGATCAAAAATAATTCCCTCAATAGTTTTTTTATCTTCTCTCAAGGCTACATAACCCCAGATTGCATCCCAAAGACCAGAACCTCTTAAAGGTATAACATAATATTTATCCTCCTTAACTTGTGCTATAAAGACCGGGAAACGTTGTTCTGAAAGAGGCTTTTTAATTTCTCTGATTAATTTTATTGAAAAAGCTGATACCGAATTATCAATGTTTCCTTCTTGATCCAGTGAAATTTCTTCTTTAATATGTTTTTTGTATAATTCTTCAGCCCCATCTCTACTTGTATTTATTCCGATGGTTTTTAGAACACTTTGCATTTTTTCTTTTCTAACATTTTCATCTTGCTTTGCTTTAAGGCTACTTGCAGTAAATGCAAGTGTTGATGCAACTACTAGAACCATTAAAGCAGCAAATAAAAATGTATAAGAGTTACTTTCTGTGTTCATATTAAATAATTTTAGGTGTGTTTTGTTTCCATCTTTTTCTTCTTCCTTTAATATTTGCCTCAATTATATAATGATCAATAGTAGGAGCAAAAACATTCATTAATAAAATTGCAAGAAAAACACCTTCTGGATATGCAGGATTAAAAACCCTAATCAGAATACAAAAAACGCCAATTAAAAAACCATATATCCATTTACCTTTATTTGTTTGAGATGCTGTAACAGGATCTGTTGCCATGAAAACAATTCCAAAAGCAAATCCCCCAACCAACAGATGATTTAACCAACTAAAACTCATTAAAGCATTAGCGCCCCAAAGATTAAAAAGATAACCAACTAATGAAGCCCCTAATATGCCTGATAACATAATCCTCCAACTGCCTACACCAGTAAACATTAGAATTACTGCTCCTAACAAAATATATAAAACTGAAGTTTCAGCAATTGATCCAGGAATTGATCCATAAAACATTTCAGCTACAGAATATTTTATTTCCTCACCAGCAGCTAATGATCCAAGTATAGTTTCCCCAGAAATAGCATCTACATTTGAGGCTTCCGAAACCCATACTTTATTACCGGACATGTAGGTTGGATATGCGAAAAAAGCAAAGGCTCTGGCAGTTAACGCAGGATTCAAAATATTCATCCCAGTTCCTCCAAATGCTTCTTTTGCAATTACCACAGAAAATGCAACTGAAATAGCAACCATCCACAAAGGAATATCTATTGGCATAATCATTGGAATTAATAACCCGGTAACGAGATATCCCTCATTAACTTCATGACCTCTATATACTGCAAAAATAAATTCAATAGTTAGCCCAACAAAATAAGAAACAAAAATCATTGGTAATATTTTCCATGAACCATGAATAAAAGCATCTAAAAAAGTAAATGGTAAGTCCAACTGAGAATAATACTGATAGCCAGAATTATATATACCATAGATTAAGGCTGGTAGTAATGCAATAATAACTGTAGACATTGTTCTCTTCAGGTCTACAGAATCTCTTATATGGGATCCTTTAAAAGTTGTATGACTGGGTACAAACAAAAATGTATCAAATGCATTTATTGCAGGAGCAAATTTCTCCCACTTACCACCTTTCCGAAATGGGTGTCTTAAATCATCTAATTTTTTGCGTAAAAATTTCATCCTAATTAAGCTATTTCTTTAATCATCAATTCTATACCTTCCTTAATAATTTCTTGAGCCTCAATTTTTGAAGTGTTTGAATAATCAATCAAACCAAAATCTTCTGGTATGACTTCATATATCCCTAAACCTTCCATTTTTTCAACATCTCCAGCCATACAGGCTTTAATTAACTGCATTGGATAAATATCCATTGGGAAAACCTTTTCCATTTCACCAGTAACAACAAGGGCTCTTTCTTCACCGTTTAAATTGGTATCTACTTTATATCCTTTTCTACCAAAAAGCCATGAAAGAGAAGTTCTTGATAAACTCGGAATTTTATTATAAAAAAAAGGAAGCCATCCAAAAAAACGATGTTTATTTCCCTCAGGTATAATTGAAACTAAATTATTATAGAAATCAATGTGTCCATCTTGTTGAACTTCAATTCCTGAAAAAACATCACCATTTATATAACGATTTTGTATAGTCAAATCAATATTTAATTTTTTTAATATTGAAGACAAATCTGAACCTATAGTTGTCTTAAAATATTGAGGGTTTAATACAGAGGATCCTGAAATAGCTAGAGTTCTTTTACAACTGTAAATTCCAGTAGAAAACAAAATAGCGATATTTACAATGTCTTCAGGACGAATAACCCAAACCTTTTCGCCGAAATTTATAGGATTAGTTTTTTGAATTTGTACGCTTACATTACCTGAAGGATGAGGGCCAGAAACACGGAAGATATTTGCATTTTCTATTTTTGAAAAAAACCCTTGAAAGTCTTTATCAACAAATAAGTTTACCTTACCAGGCAACAAAATGTTTAGTATATTTATGCCTAATTGAAAATCTTCCTTATTATTTTTTAAAATAAAATCATAATCAACTCCTAGAGGGACTGAACTAATAGTAGATATGTGAATTGACTTAGGAATTATATCTGGATCTGCTAAAACATTAAAAGGCCTTTGTCTAATGAAAGGCCAACTTCCAGTTTTTAATAAAAAATTTTTTATTTTCTCAGGACTAAGAGAATCAATCTTCTCAACTTTATGAGAAATTTTTTTGTTGGAAGAATTAGGTTCTATAAGTATTTCCAGGATTTTCCTTCTATCTCCTCTTATGATTTTTTTTACAGTCCCAAAAACAGGAGAGACAAGAATTACTCTGGAGTCATTTTTTTCAAAACAGATAGGAGTTCCTATACTAACTTCTGCTCCTTCTTTAACAAGCATTTTTGGATTAAAATTGAAAAAATTTCCGGGCTTGATAGCACACGAGTCTGTAGACGAAATGTCCGTTAAAATTTTTTCAGCACTTCCTTTAATGTTTACTTTTGCTCCTTTAGATATTCTAATATCCTTTGTCATTTAGTTGACTTGTAAAAACGATACAAATGTACTAATTATGAAGAATTGTTTATAGTAAATTGGTTTAATTTTTATAAGATTTTAATGTTTTGATAAATCTTATTTTACCGGTTTAGTTTTTTAACTTTACAAATATGTTTTATAAAACATTCTTAATTTATTTTTTTACAATACTCTTTACATATGCTCAATTTGCTGAAGAACTAGCAGGACCATCAAATATAAAGTCAATTGTTTTTAAGGGAGCCGATGAACTAAACCAATTTCCAATTATTTTTTTTGGGCAATCTGTCTTTTTAGAATTTGATGACTTAAATGGTGATGAAAAAGACTACTATTATAAGATTAATTATTACAATCATGATTGGAAAAAATCAGATCTCTTTAAATCTGAATATATTGATGGTTTTGATAATATTAGAATTGAAAATTATCAAAATTCATTTAATACACTTCAGCCATATACTCATTACAAATTAGAGCTTCCAAATTCAAATACAAATTTTAAATTACCTGGTAATTACATGATAGAAATTTATGATGAATTAGATCAGCTATTATTTTCAAGGACATTTCTCATTAACAACGATACTGCTATTGTTTCTTCTAAAGTTTTCAGATCAAGAGAAATGGACTACTATGATACTCATCAGAGTATTCACTTTTCAATTATTCCAAAATCAAATATACCTTTCAGAGATCCAGAAAATTTATTGAACGTTGTAATTCTCAAAAATGAACAATGGTCAACTATTAAAACAGGTCAAAAACCTCAATTTATAAGCGGAAATAGACTAGAATATAGTTATGACAATAAAAGCTTATTTGAAGGTGGTAATGAATACTTTTTTTTTGATACCAAGGATATAAGGATTAATGGAAATGGTATAAGTTATGTTAATCTTAATAGACTCTATGAAACATATTTATATACTAGTCCTTTCAGAAAAAATTTACCTTATGGTTTTGCTCCAGATATAAACGGTAATTTTTTAATTAGAACAATTCAGGGGACTCAATTAAGTGATTATGAGGCAGACTATAGTTGGGTTCATTTCAGTCTTGCTATGCCAAGATCTATAAATAAAAAGGAGGTCTATATTTACGGAAAGTTTAATAATTATGTGCTTGGAGAAGAGAATCGAATGATATATAATCCGTCCCTTGAGATATATGAAGGAATATTGCTTTTAAAGCAAGGCTTTTATAATTATAAATTTGTTGAAAAAGATTCTAAAAAATTATCAATAAACAGTATTTCAGGAAACCATGCATTGACAGAAAATAATTATCTGATTCTAGTTTATTACAAGAAATTTGGAGATCGATACGATTCTCTTGTTGGTGTTGGAAAATCTTCCTCTTTTGAAATAGTCGATTAATTTTTTTAAAATATTAATAGAAGATTTAGTTAATTGAATTTTATAAATTTGAAAAAATAATAAAGATGTCAAATAGCTCTTTTAAAGTACCATATCCAAAAAACGAGGGAATATTAAATTATTCTCCTGGAAGTTCAGAAAAAAAATCTGTTTTGAAGAAATATGAAGAACTATACAATAGTTCTGTTGAAATTCCTTTGTGGATTAATGGAGAACATATTAAAACAGAAGAAACAGCAATTATTACACCTCCTCATGATCATAACCATAAAATTGGATTATATCATAGAGCAAATAATCAAAACGTTAGAGACGCTATTAACTCTGCTCTAAATGCTAAGCAAAAATGGAGTTCAATGTCATGGTCATCCAGAGCATCAATTTTTCTCAAAGCTGCTGAACTTATATCTGGTCCATATAGGGATGAAATCAATGCTTCAACTATGTTGTGTCAATCTAAAACAATTCATCAAGCTGAAATTGATGCAGCATGTGAATTAATAGATTTTTTAAGATATAACGTTTATTATATGCAGGAAATCTACGGAAAACAACCAGAATCAGATAGCAAAGTCTGGAATCGTCTAAGTTACAGGCCTCTCGAAGGATTTGTTTATGCTATAAGTCCATTTAATTTTACTGCAATTGCTGGTAATCTATGTGCTAGTGCAGCTATGATGGGCAATGTTGTTGTGTGGAAGCCTAGTGATTATCAAGTTTATTCTTCTAAAGTAATAATTAAGGTTTTTGAAGAAGCTGGTCTTCCGAAAGGTGTTATAAATGCTGTTTTTGGAGATCCCGAAATGATTTCAAATGAAGTGCTAAAATCAAAATACTTTTCTGGACTTCACTTTACAGGTTCAACAGATGTTTTTAAAAAATTATGGAAAAAAATTGGTGATAACATAGAAAAGTATAATTCATATCCAAGAATAGTTGGAGAAACTGGAGGGAAAGATTTTATTGTAGCTCACCCCTCTGCAAATATTAAAGCATTAAGTACGGCGATTGTTCGAGGAGCTTTTGAATTTCAAGGACAAAAATGCTCTGCTGCATCTAGAGTTTATCTGCCAAAATCAATTGCTGAAGAAACAATAGAAAGTGTAAAATCAGAAATGGATATTTTAAAAATTGGTTCACCTGAAAATTTTCAAAATTTTATAACTGCCCTAATTCACAAAGATGCATTTAATCGTTTAAAAGATGCAATTGATAAAATAAAAAAGGATAATGATGCCGATATTATATTTGGAGGAAAATATGATGATAGCAAAGGATATTTTATTCATCCAACTTTAGTTAAAACTACTAACCCCAAATATTTTTCAATGCAAAAGGAACTATTTGGCCCTCTAGTTACAGTATACGTATACGAAGATTCTAAATGGTTTGACACTCTTAATTTAGTTGATAAAACTTCATCCTACGCTTTAACTGGAGCAGTTTTTTCGCAAGATCGCTATGCTATAGATGAGGCGTTAAAAGCTCTAGAAAATAGCGCTGGAAACTTTTATATAAATGACAAGCCTACAGGAGCTGTTGTTGGAAAACAGCCCTTTGGAGGGTCTAGAGCATCTGGAACTAAAGATAAAGCTGGATCAATTTATAATCTTCTTAGATGGGTTTCTCCAAGACTTATTAAAGAAGTTTTTGTTCCACCGGAAAGTTACAAGTATCCATTTTTAGGATAAATCTTAATTTAATCTTCTATGAAGATTCATTAATAAATGATTTTGCAGGAATATAAATTAGTTTTTTTGTTTCAAAAAATTCCTCATCGAAATATTTACTTAAATTAACCAAATCTATATTTGAAAATCCAGATATTTCATCAAAAAGGTTACCACCTTTTAAACAAATTAAACCCCTCTCAATAGATCGCAAATTATTAGGCGAAAAATTTTTTTTAATCCAGGGCAAAAAAATCTTAATCTTTGAAACAGCTCTAACTGTAACAAAATCAACAATTTCGTTAAAATCTTCAGCTCTAACTTTTTTCGCAACAACATTTTTAAGATCCAGTTTTTTTATTATCCTATTGACAGAATCTATTTTTTTACCGACTCCATCTATTAGATAAAAATTTACTTTAGGAAAAAAAATAGCCAATGGTATACCTGGAAAACCTCCTCCAGTTCCCAAATCTAAAACTCTTGTTCCGGGTATAAAATCTTTGAACTTTGCTATACTTAATGAGTGCAAAACATGATGTGTGTAAAAATTTTTCATGTCTTTTCTTGAAATTAAATTTACCTTACTATTTAACTCACTGTAAATTGGTAATAACTCATTAAATTTTTTGATCTGATGGTTGTTTAAATTAGGAAAATAATTATGAATATTTTTCAAAAGTATTTTTTTTTAAATGTAATT
>JAQWON010000010.1 GCA_029245825.1 Flavobacteriaceae bacterium | reverse complement strand
GGTTTGCAGCACCTCCTCTAATTTGTAACTTTAAAACTTTACTTATCTGCTTTGCCATTCTTAAATTTTGTTTTCTTAATAATTTAAATTCAAAAATATTAGTTAATTTTTTTCAACTTGCATATAGCTTAACTCCAATGGAGTCTTTCTCCCGAATATTTTTACCATTACCTCAAGTTTTCTTTTCTCTTCATTAATTTTTTCAACAGATCCCGTAAATCCATTAAAAGGACCATCTATTACTTTGACACTTTCCCCAATGATAAAGGGAATAGATATTTGATCTACAGAAATGGCAAGCTCATCTACTTTACCCAACATTCTATTAACTTCTGCAGGTCTTAAGGGTATGGGATCGCCTCCTTTGGTCTCTCCTAGAAATCCGATCACATTTGTAACAGAGCGAATAGCGTGAGGTATTTCACCGGATAAATTTGCTTTAATCATTATGTAGCCAGGGAAATAAACACGCTCTTTACTTATTTTTTTACCATTACGAATTTGTATTACTTTTTCTGTTGGAACTAAAATATCTTCAACTTCATTTTGGAATCCTAATCGAGTTATTTCTGCCATTATATGATCTTTAATTTTAGATTCCTGACCACTAACAGCTCTAACAACATACCAGTTTTTAGTCCCAATTTCCGCCATATTAATTATCTATAATTTGAAAATAAATCCCTACAATTTTAGAAAGCACTGTGTCAGCACCCCAGATTGCCATTGAAAAAATTATTGAAAAGACAAAAACAACAGTTACCAACCGTTGTAATTCTAATCTTGGAGTCCATGATACATTTTCTCTTAATTCTTTGAATGAGTTTTTGATATATGAAATAACGGTATTCATACTTTCCTTCCTTTTACGCACGGGTTGAGAGACTCGAACTCCCGACACCAGGTTTTGGAGACCAGTGCTCTACCAACTGACCTAAACCCGATATTATCGTAACATAAGGTATTGAATAGTCAAGCTATCCAATACCTTATTAATTAGTTTAAAAACTTAAATTAATCCAAAATTTCAGTAACCTGACCAGCGCCAACAGTTCTTCCACCTTCACGAATTGCAAAGCGAAGCCCTTTATTTAATGCTATTGGCTGAATCAAATCTACTGTAATAGTTAAATTGTCTCCCGGCATAACCATTTCAACTCCATCAGGGAGAACAATATTTCCCGTTACATCAGTTGTTCTTACATAAAACTGAGGTCTATAATTATTATGGAAGGGAGTATGTCTACCACCTTCTTCTTTTTTTAAGATGTAAACTTCACCTTTAAATTTTGCATGAGGTTTAACTGAAGCAGGTTTACATATTACCATTCCTCTTGTTATGTCTGTTTTTTCAATACCTCTTAGAAGAATTCCCACATTATCTCCAGCTTCTCCACGATCTAGAATTTTTCTAAACATTTCAACACCAGTAACAGTTGACTTAAGTTTTTCAGCTCCCATTCCAATTATATCAACTTCATCTCCAGTATTTGCAACACCTGTCTCAATTCTTCCAGTAGCAACTGTACCTCTCCCTGTAATTGAAAAAACATCTTCAACAGGCATAAGAAAATCTTTATCAACTTCTCTCTCAGGTAATTCTATCCATTTATCAACTTCTTCCATAAGTTTAAGAATTGTATCTACCCATTTCTGTTCACCATTTAATGCTCCAAGCGCAGAACCTAGAATAACTGGAGTGTTATCTCCATCATAGTCATAAAAAGATAATTGTTCCCTAACCTCCATCTCAACTAGCTCGAGCAGTTCTTGATCGTCAACCATATCAGCTTTATTTAGAAAAACAACAATTCTTGGCACCCCAACTTGGCGACCTAATAATATGTGCTCTCTAGTTTGAGGCATAGGTCCATCTGTAGCAGCTACAACAAGTATGGCACCATCCATTTGAGCAGCACCAGTAACCATATTTTTTACATAATCAGCATGACCTGGGCAATCAACATGGGCATAATGACGATTTTGAGTTTGATATTCAACATGAGAAGTATTAATTGTAATACCTCTTTCTTTTTCTTCAGGGGCATTATCAATTTGATCAAAGCTTTTTGCTTCTGATAAACCAGCGTCTGCTAATACTTTTGTTATTGCAGCAGTTAGCGTAGTTTTTCCATGATCCACGTGGCCAATTGTTCCAATATTTAAATGTGGTTTTGACCGATCGAAAGTTTCTTTAGCCATAATTTTTTCTGTCTTTATTAATTAAGAGGCAGCAAATTTATAAAATTTTTCAATAAATGCGGCTTATTTAAAAGATTTTTTCTTACAAAAAACAATTAAAAAATTTGACAAATAATAAAGAACTAAAAATCATCACCATTCTAAAAGTTTTTGGGCTTTAATAAAATTAATAATCCATCTTAATTTTTTGTATTTTTGCATATCTAAAATAAGTGATTTATGGCTTTTGACATTCAGATGATAAAAAGGGTCTATGAAAACCTTGAATCCCGTGTGAAATTAACTAAAAACATACTTAACAGACCTTTAACTTCAAGTGAAAAAATTTTGTATGCTCACTTATGGGAAATAAGATTAGCGAAAAAATATTCGAGAGGTATAGATTATGTTGATTTTGCACCTGATCGAATAGCTTGCCAAGACGCCACTGCTCAAATGGCGCTATTGCAATTTATGCAAGCTGGCAAACCAAAAGTTGCTGTTCCAACAACAGTTCATTGTGATCACTTGATTTTAGCTAAAGAGGGTGCAGTTAATGATCTAAAAAACGCAAATAATGTAAGTGCTGAAGTATTTAATTTTCTAGAGTCTGTTTCAAATAAATACGGAATTGGATTTTGGAAGCCTGGTGCTGGGATTATACATCAAGTAGTTCTTGAAAATTATGCTTTTCCTGGCGGCATGATGATAGGAACAGATTCCCACACTGTTAATGCTGGGGGTCTTGGAATGCTCGCAATAGGAGTTGGTGGTGCTGACGCAGTTGATGTAATGGCTGGATTGCCTTGGGAGCTCAAATTCCCTAAGTTAATAGGAGTTAAATTAACTGGAGAATTAAATGGATGGACTGCTCCAAAAGATGTGATATTAAAAGTTGCAGGTATTCTATCCGTCAAAGGCGGAACAGGTTCTATAATTGAATACTTTGGCCCTGGGGCAAAATCTATGTCCTGTACAGGTAAAGGAACAATTTGTAATATGGGGGCTGAAGTTGGTGCTACTACCTCAACATTTGGATATGATTTATCCATGGAAAGATATTTAAGGGCAACAGGAAGAGATGATATTGCTGATGCTGCAAACAATGTAAAAGAACATTTAACTGCTGATCCCGAGGTTTATAAAGATCCTGAAAAATACTTTGACCAAGTAATTGAAATTGATTTGGATTCATTATCTCCCCATATAAATGGACCCTTTACTCCTGATCTTGCCACTCCAGTAGCAGATATGAGTGAAAAGGCAAAAAAAGAAAAATGGCCATTAAAAGTTGAGTGGGGACTTATAGGATCTTGCACAAACTCTTCTTATGAAGATCTTTCAAGAGCCGCAAGTATTGCTAAACAAGCAGTTGATAAAAATTTGAAAACAAAAGCTGAATTTGGAATAAATCCTGGTTCTGAACAAGTGAGATATACTGCTGAAAGAGATGGTTTGATCGGTATCTTTCAAAACTTAGAAGCTAAAATATTTACAAACGCCTGTGGCCCATGTATCGGTCAATGGGATCGGAAAGGCGCAGATAAAGAAGAAAAAAATTCCATAATTCATTCTTTTAATAGAAACTTTTCAAAACGAGCTGATGGAAATCCAAATACTCATGCATTTGTTGCATCTCCAGAAATGGTTGCTGCAGTTGCCATATCAGGTAAGCTAGACTTCAATCCAATTACTGACACTCTTATAAACGAAGATGGTGAGGAGGTAAGACTAGATGCGCCAAAAGGATTAGAACTTCCTCCTAAAGGATTTGATTTTGAAGATAATGGTTTTGTACCGCCATCTGATAATGGTTCAGATATTGAAGTTGTTATCAAAAAAAATTCTCAAAGACTTCAGGTTCTTGAACCATTTGAACCATGGGATAAAAAGAACTTATTCAATGCAAAATTGTTAATTAAGGCATATGGTAAATGTACAACTGATCATATTTCAATGGCTGGTCCCTGGCTCAGATATAGAGGTCATCTAGACAATATTTCAAATAACTGTTTAATTGGCGCAATAAATGCTTTCAATAATAAAACTAACCTTATTAAAAATCAAATCACTGGAGAATATGGGGGAGTACCTGAAGTTCAAAGAGAATATAAAAAATCTGGTATAAAAACTATAGTTGTAGGAGATCAAAATTATGGAGAAGGATCATCTCGAGAACATGCTGCTATGGAGCCTCGCCACCTTGGAGTAATGGTTGTTTTAGTTAAATCATTTGCGAGAATTCATGAAAGTAATCTCAAAAAACAAGGGATGTTAGCACTTACTTTTAGCAATGAGAATGATTATGATTTGATTCATGAAGATGACACATTTAACTTTATAGATCTAAAAGAGTTTTCTCCTGAAAAACCTTTAAAGATTGAAATTATTCACTCAGATAATTCTAAAGATGAAATTTCAGTTAATCATTCATATAATACACAACAAATAAAATGGTTTAAAGAGGGCTCTGCACTTAACCTTATAAAAAAAGGTAGTTTCAATTAAAAACAAAATCAACTTAATACTGAAGAAATAATCTCAAATGCTGACTCAGCCATTTGATTTCCTTTATTGTCTAATAAAGGATTTACTTCACATACTTCGAGCGCTGCAAGCTTTCCAGTTTCTTTAATTCCTTTTATAATTGATATTATCTCCTTTGAAACAAATCCTTTTGAAACAGGTGTGCCAGTTCCTCTTGAGAGCAAATCACAATCTAAAGCATCAACGTCAAAACTGATATATATTATATCTGTTGAAATTAACCTTTTAATTGCTTCATCAATAGATGATTTCAATCCAAGATCACGAACTCGATCAACAGAAAAATTTTTAATTTTTTTTGAATCAATTATTTGATCTTCTTCTTTTTCAGTGTCTCTAACCCCAAAATAGATAATATTTTCAGGTTTTATAAGAGGAGATTTACTTCCCATGTTTTTCATTCTTAACCAGTTGTTTTCAGTTGATTTTGAAATATTATTTTTTGAAAATTCCTTGTTATCAATTGCCAAAGCAGCTGCAAGTGGCATTCCATGAATATTTCCCGATGGAGTACTATAGGGTGAATGAATATCTGCATGAGCATCCAACCATATAACCCCAATATCTTTACCAGGATTTGCCATCTGAATACCTGATAAACTCCCAAGAGCTGATGAATGATCGCCTGATAAAATTAAAGGAAAGAATCCTTTTTGTAATTCATTTTTCACCTCTTCTCTCAACCTCTCACATTGCTCACAAACAAAATTTATTCTCTTTGCAAATGTATTTTTGTTTTTGTTGTATATAGTCTCGTTATGTGTTACAATATCAGTATATGGATGCATATTAAAAAAATTGTTTTTGCGATTTATTGCAGCAATTTCAATTGCATCAATACCCATATCAGATCCTCTGGTACCAGCTCCTATATCTGACCTGTTCTTTATGATTTTGATAAGATTCATAGTTCTACTTTGATAAGAACTTTAAAAGTCTTGCTATGTCCCTGTTATTTATATGTAGATAAGGAGCTATTCGTAAGGAACTCCCTCTTTGGCTTATATAAATATTTTCACTTCTTAAATTTGAAACATAATCTTTGTTTTTTCCTTTTGGAATCCTGACTCCAAGAATATGACTAACTCTTCTATTTTGGGGGAATATGTCAAAACCAAAGGAAACTAGTTCATTTGAAATTTTATTGTTTATTGATTCAAGAGTTTTTGAAATATTTTTTATACCCCATTTTTTAATCTGTTTTAAAGCTACTATTGATCCAGGTAATAATGTAGGCATTGCAGTTTGACCCATATCAAACTTTCTAGCGCCTGGCATATATTTGTCACTATAATTTACAAGCTGAGAAAAATTTTTCGCATTATCTCTTGCCAGCCAAGTTTCTTCAAGTGGCCTGGAATTAAACCATTTATCTGAAACATAAATAATAGCAAGACCATAAGGGCAGAGCATCCACTTATATGCAGCAGCTATTAAAAAATCAGGGTTTATTTTCTTAATTGAATGCTCACTAACTGCAAGACTTTGAGTAGCATCAATTATAAAAAAACATCCATTTTCCTTACATTTTTTACTTACTAATTCTAAATCTATGTATTCACCATTTGTCCAATGACAACTTGAGATAGAAACTGCCTTGACCTTAGAATTAATATGATTAATTATGGCCGAAGTCCAGTCGCTGTTTTCATCTTTTGAAACAGTTAAAATAGTTGATCCCACTTCCTTACAAACTCTTCTCCATGTCAAAACATTGCTAGGAAAATCTTCATCAATTAGAAGTATTTGATCTCCCTTCTTTAATTTGGGTTCAATTGCCCTAGCGGCAGTATTCATACCATAACTTACTGAAGGAGCTAAAGCATAATTATCTGGTTTTTTACCAAAAAGATCAGCGCATAAAACCCTAATCTCTTCAACTTGAGAAAAAAATTTTTCAGAAGTCCATTCCCAAGGAACACTTTTTAAATTAGCACCTTCTATAAGTGCTTTTTTAGATTCAATGAGTTGAGGAGAGATATAAGCACAATTAAAATAAGAAATATTTTCAGGAATATTGAATAAATCTCTTTGGCAACTTATCATAAGTTAATCCGTTTTAATTAACCTTACTTTAACCTGATTCATCCTTTCACTTTTTATTTAGTAACTAATGTGTCTATTTTTTAAATCATTAATTTGACTTTAATCTTCTAAAAATATACCGGGTTATAAAAATAGCCTCAGGCTCTTTATCTGCAGACTCAACACCTGTTGCCATAAAAGCTAACTCCCATCCATCAGATGCTAAATCATTCATTTTTGCTGTAACCATAGCATCATTTGTGGCAATGTTATTAAATCTTATGCCTCCAACATTAAAAAAATTTAAAAGCTTAGTTTCTTCAAAAGCTTTAGTTCTAATTTCATTTCTTTTTGCTTTAGACTTTTGCTTTTTTGTTTTGCCGTCAACCTCTGTCCTAATAGTTGTCGCATATTTATAATCTACATTATCTGTTTCTGCTATCATTCTAGATCTCCCTAACCCACTTTGAACTAGTGATTCAACAGTTGTGACGGTTTTATATTCGTATATCTGAGCATTAATACTCAATGACCCTAATAAAAAAATTAATAAAATATTTTTCATGATTTTTTTATAAACAATATACAAAAAAGACGATTCATTTTCAGATCATTATTACAACAATTAATTTTAAATTTATTAAATCACATAATATTTGTACATTTATTAAAAAACTTACTACTATGAAAAAACTATTAATCATCTCAATTTTTATGACTTCTTTATTTTCTTATTCTCAAGATCTAACTGTTAATAGTATTCCTATTTCGGAATTGGATGCGCAGTACATAAGAGTTAATGCTGAAGTTAAATTACTTAGACCTTTCCGTGCAAGTGTTTTCCTTGACTGGGGTCAAATTTCTAGAATTAAAGAATTAAACAAGGGTTGGGTTCTTGACGAGAATGGAAAGAAATTTGCATTTAATGGAATTATGGGCGCAGTGAATCTTTTAATTGAAAATGGATATACAATAGATCATGTATATTATAATGGGAATAGTGAGTCTGTTAACTACATAATGAAAAGAGTAAATTAGTTTTTTTTAAATCAAATTTTTATTTACAAATTATAAACTATGAAAAAATCATTAATTCTTATCCTTTTACTTTGTCCTTTTATCTTTTTTTCTCAAGAAGCTTTAAAGGATTCTTATAGTTATGTGGAAGTTTATGAAGTGGAAGGAAAATCACAAGGCGAAATTCACAGCATAATTCTGGAGTGGATTGGGAAAAATTTTAAATCTCCACAAGAAGTAATTCAGTTCAATGATAAAAATAAAATTATTATTGATCGTAAATTTAAAATGAGCCCAAAACTTATTCAAACTTCACAAAAAACAACTTCAAACTATAAGGTTTCAAGTACTATGGTTTTTCTTATCAAGGAAAATAAATTTCGTTTAGAAATGCAATTAAAAGATTCTTACGTTTTTGATGGAAAAAAAAGAGATCCTAACACAACTTGGGAAATAGCAAGTAATCAGATTAATGAAAATTATGTTGGAAATCTTCTTATGACTGCATTTTTAAATGTAAAGCAGTATCGTACATTTAGCTTTGGTGGAGGGCTCAATAGACCTCCATCTGACTTGAAGGGTGATGCTAAAGAAAAAAAAGCTGTAAAATATGTTGATAAAGAGATAAAAAAGGGGCTTTACGTTCAAAGAATTAAAAAAGTAGCTCAAAGTCTAAATGATGAGATTTTAAGTGTCTTTAATTCTATTGAAGAATTTTTTAGAGATTCACCAAATAACGACGACTGGTAAAATTTTATGCTAGCAGTTTCTTAGCAGTTCTTCTATGGCTTTATTTATAGTGCTAAAATTAATATCTCTTGTGAGAACAGGGAAATTAGTGTCATAATTAAATAACTCGAAGATTCTATCGACATGTTGTTTGTATTCTTTACTATATTTATCATTCCCTTCCATAGTATGATAAATTTAAGACTTTTTTCATAATTCAAATAGTCATTTATCGAATTGTTGTTTTGTATCTTTCCTTTTTTTGGAATGAAAAACATTAATCGAGGTCCACTTTTTTACATAATTCTTTTAATACTTTCAGGCGAAGCAGTTTATATACTTCCATATGTTTTGGCTCGAGTATTTAGACCAACATTTTTAGATGTATTTGAATTAAGTAATTTTCAGCTTGGAAGTTTATTCTCAGTATATGGAACTGTCGCACTGATTTCATATGCCTATGGAGGAGTGATTGCAGATAAATTTTTGCCTAGAAAATTGATGGCATTATCTTTATTCTTAACTGCTCTAGGGGGGTTAATAATGGCAACTTTCCCATCGTACCTAGTTTTACAAATCTTATTTGGTTACTGGGGTTTTACTACAGTTTTTTTGTTTTGGGGAGCAATGATAAAGGCTACTCGGTTGTGGGGAGGTTCCTTAAGTCAGGGAAAAGCATTTGGTTTTTTAGATGGAGGTAGAGGATTAGTTGCAGCATCAATAAGTAGTTTAGGTGTCTTTATTTTCTCATTTATTTTAACAACTGATATTGAATCTGCTACTTTTATTGAACGTCAAGAAGCATTTAAGTATGTCATTTTATTTTCTTCATTAGTAGTTGCTCTAATTGGATTCTCAGTACTTTTTTTTATGAAAATGAAAGGAGAAGAAGAGTTAAAAGGACTTGCTTCTTCAAACTCAATTAAAAATATTAAATCTGTTCTAAAGATCCCTTCAGTTTGGCTATTAATGATTATTATAATGTCTGCATATGTTGGTTATAAATTAACTGATATATATTCTTTATATGCTTCTGATGTTATGCTTTATGATCAAATTCAAGCTGCAGAAGTAGGATCACTCCAGCTTTATCTGCGCCCCATAGTTTGTGTAACAATTGGTTTTCTCTCTGATAGAAGTAGTGGTATATCATGGATTATAACAGGTTTCATTATTATGTTACTTGGAGCTACAATTTTTTCCTTGGGAGTTATTGAATCAAGTATGGACCTTATTTTCTTCTTATCATTAATAATAGTTGCAGTAGGCACATATGCTGTTCGAGCCCTTTATTTTGCAGTTTTTCAAGAAGGAAAAATACCATTATCAATTACCGGAACAGCGGTTGGAATAATTTCTATAGTTGGATATACACCAGATATTTTTGCAAGTCCGATTATGGGCTATCTATTAGACAGTTTCCCAGGTGTTCTAGGTCACCAATATGTTTTTGGCATGTTAGTTATTTTTTCTATTTTGGGTTTGTTGGCTTCAATAAAGTTTGCCAAATTAGTAAGATCAGCTTGATCAGATTTTAATTTAGCAAATCAGAAGTTGTATCTAGCTCCTACACTAAGAATTAATCTAGAGAATTTGTTGTTCTGATTTAAATCAACAGTTACATCATTAATTTCAGATTCTTTAAATTTCCCTGTGAAAAGATCAACATTAAAAGAATACCTCCACCGCCTTGAAATATCACCCAACATAAATGCGTTACCTAAAACTACTCCGCTTCCCTTCCACCTTATATCATCATCAGTGGTTTCAGTATCTCTATTAACACCAGCTTTTAGTCCTAGAGCTAGTTGTGGTTTAATATACCAAGAAAACTTTTCTCCTATATCCAATGTGTAGGTCGGTCCAATTCCCCAGTAACTCAATGTGAAAAACACATCCTCTTCATATTTCTCTGATATTTGGAGTGATGCAGAAAAATTTATCGTAGCTCCATATTTTTCAGAAAATCTATATCCAGCATCCATTAATCCAAAATGAATACCTTGTTTTAGGTCTTGACTTGAAGAGAAATCACCTCCAGGATAGGTATATCCCATGGAAGCCCCAAAATAAACTTTTGAGTCCTGTGAATAAGAACTTGATATTATAAACATTGTTATTATTGATAGAGTAATTTTTTTCATAATCTTAGTTTTAAAGATAGCCTAACAAATATGACACAAATAGAATAGTTATTATTATAATTGAAAGTCCGATAATCTTAATAAGAAGGTTATAACCTGTTACCATTTTTGACCACCACATAAAGGTAAATTTAGCTAAAAACATTTAGTGTTTAGAATAAATCCAATCAGTAACTTAAATAAAAAACCCTTTACTCAAGTAAAGGGTTTTAAATAATCTTAAAAATTTATACTATTGGTATCTTTTAAGAACCTCTACAACAAAGTCATGTGTCGATTCTACCTCACCACGATTTTGAACAAAAATTTTAAATGCCTTATTATCTTGTACCTCAGAGATAAATCCTAAATGATCATTAACATCTTTCCCTGTCACTAATGCCCAGTGAGTTGCCCCATTGGGTTTGTTAATATCATATGTTCCAAAGCCTACTACCCTGTCAGTAAATAAACTTGAGGCACTCTCAGTAAATTTCTTTTGAGCACTAGCATAAGCTTTGGAATCTTTAGCTTTGATTTCCCAAATATGAACAAAGGGATTTTTCTTTGCATCTCCTTCCTTCCAATTCAATATTCTCCCTGATCGAGCATCACCCCATGATTCAACAAAATTCCGTATTCCTCTCCAAAAGGCAGCATTTTCAAAATCAGCGAGTTCTTCAGCAAATCCTCCATTATCTATTTCCCACATCCAAACGATTCTATGAGTACGCCCATCTTTTCTTCCATGTCTTAGGCGCTCCAAAACCATCCCGCCAGAATTAAACTTTTTTCCCTCCATAAACTCATCAAACAATTCAGCTATTTGATCTTGCGAATTTGGTTCAACCGTAATTTCTACGAAATTAAACGCCATTTGTTGAGCACTTAATATCCCAGCAAAAAATAAAACTGTTATAAATAATAATTTTTTCATTTTAAATTTATTTATGATTAATAAGGACAATGTTAAGAAAAAAAATCTCGCCAGATTAAGAAACAATTATATAAATTTAGTTTTTCCAGGTTTTGGTATTATATAATTCCCTTCTTTATCTGGTTTAGTTGGAGGAATACTATCCCAAGTCATTTCTTCTGGCACAAGTTGCAATTTTGATTCCATAGCCTGCTTGAAAGTAATTTTCTTCCCTGTATATGTTGCCATTCTACCCAAAATTGCAGTCAGTGTGCTTTTTGCTCCATTTTCAGTATCCGATATTAAACCGCCATTTCTAATAGAGGCAAATAAACGATCATGTTCAACTTGATATGGATTTGGATCTTCTTTCTTAGGATATTTATATAATATTTTTCCATCAAGATCAACAATTTCTCCCTTTCCAATTTCTATACTCCCTTTAGTGCCCTGAAAAGCTTCATCTACTCGACTCATACATCCAGGAATGTGGCGGCACTGACTTGAAATAACGGCACCACTAGCATAGGTAAATTCAACAAAATGATGATCAAAAATCTCACCATTGTCTTTACCCTTTCTTACCTCTCTTCCTCCCATGCCTTGTGCTGAAACAGGGTAATCTCCTATAAACCAGTTAGCTACATCAATGTTATGAATGTGCTGTTCTAAAATATGATCTCCACATAACCAAGTAAAATAATACCAATTTCGCATTTGATATTCTAATTCAGATTGACCAGGTTGTCGCTTATTAGTCCATACTCCATCACTATTCCAATATACCTGTCCCCCTCTAATCTTTCCTATTAAACCATTATCAACCTTATTTTTAAAATCTAAATATTTAGATTCATAATGCCTTTGTAACCCAACAACTACATTTAATTTTTTTTCTTTTGCAATTTTTGCAACAGATAGAACTTTTCTAACACCTGCAGGATCAGTGGCTAATGGCTTTTCCATAAAAACATGTTTCTCCTGTGAAATAGCATATTCAAAATGATATGGTCTAAACCCTGGAGGAGTGGTAAGTATAACTACATCTGCAAGATCAATAGCTTTCTTATAAGCGTCAAATCCTACAAATCTATTTTTTTCTTTGATTTTGATATTCCTAGCCCCTTCAAAATATTCATTAATATTCTTTAAACTACTTTCTAAACGATCCTTAAATGCATCTGCCATAGCAACTAACTCAACATTTTTATCTGCTTTAAGGGCTTGAATAGCTGCTCCTGAACCTCTTCCTCCACAACCTACTAAGGCTACTTTTAATTTTTTCTCAGCATGAACATTTGACATCGCTTCAACAAATAAAGGAGATGCAACAATTGCGCCTGTAGCTATAGAGGTTCTTTTTATAAAAGAACGTCTTGATTTATTATTTAAAGAATTTGATTTATTTTTCATTTGATTAAAATTTATTTGATTAATAACTCCAATATTTTTTTTGAATCTCTTTAGGTGGGGTTTCAAGTGGACGGACAATTCTAAATCCTAAAAACTGAGCATCTGTATACCACCAAAGACTTTTGGGAATTTGCGGATCTCTTCTTTTCCATCTTTTTGAAGAAGGTCTTCTTGAAGAGCTCCTAAGTCTATTTGGTTTATCCATCCATGATCCACCCCTTACTACCCTAGGGTATATTTTCGTTGGAACTTCATAAGGATTAACTGCATTTTTCTTGCGTTTTTTATATGTAGTTGGTATGTATTGATCTAGGGTCCATTCAGCTACATTACCATGCATGTCATATAAACCCCAAGAATTTGGTTTCTTTTGTCCTACTTTTTGATATTTTTCATTGCTGTTATCAGAATACCAAGCATACTCTTTTAATTTACTAGAATCTTCCCCAAAAGAATAGGCTCCCTCTGATCCAGCTCTACATGCATATTCCCATTCAGCCTCTGTTGGCAGTCGATAAAATTGTCCTGTCATTGCTGATAACCATTCACAAAATTTAACTGCTGCCAATTGTGTCATGCTTATTGCTGGGTATCCATCAGTTCCCATACCAAAGCTCATTTCAACATAAGGCATAGTAGCTCCCGAAACAGCGTCTGCATCAATTGAAACTTCACTTTGTGAATTCTTTTCTATTTGATATTGATCCATTTCTCTGGATATAAAAAGATTATACAAGTTCCAAGTTATTTCATATTTACCAATCCAAAAAGCATCTATTTTAACTTCATGTTGAGGTCCTTCATCTGCAAAATGTCCAATCTCCGATTTTGGACTACCCATTTTAAAAAAACCTGAAGGAATAAATATCATTGGAACATTCTCTTCTGTTTGAGGAACTTTTTGAATATAATTATTTTGAGCACCTACTTTATATGATGTTAAAATAATAAAAAATAAAAATGTTTGATTTAAGTAATTCATTTAGTATAAATTTACCTATAAGTTTTAATAACCAAAAAACAAACAGTTACTCTTAAATAATACCGCTTAATATTATAAAACCCTTATTATTATTTAAAGAATAAATATGAAAAAAATTGTTGCTTTTGGAGCCAGCTCCTCGACAAAGTCTATTAACAGAACTTTAGCAAAATATACCTTGTCAAAAGTTAATAATTCAATACATGTGATTTTAGATCTAAATGATTTTGAAATGCCTATCTATAGTGTTGATAGGGAAAAAAAAGAAGGAATTCCTAAGCTTGCATATAAATTTAAAGAAATTTTAAAAACAGCAGATGGTATTATTATTTCATTTGCTGAACATAATGGAGCATACACGGTAGCATTTAAAAATATTTTTGATTGGATTTCTAGAATTGAAAAAATTGTTTGGTTCAACAAGCCAATGTTTTTATTAGCGACTTCAAATGGTGATAGAGGAGCTAAGAAGGTTCTTGAAATTGCACATTCAAGAATTTCTAAAGGAAATCCTTATCAAATTCCAACATTTTCACTTCCAAATTTTGATAAAAACTTTACTGTAGAAGAAGGAATATTAAATAAGGATATAAAAAATGAATTTGAAAAAGCGTTAAGTTTATTCCTCTCAAATATTAATTAAATGGGAGTAACAATCTTTAAAAAAGAGGACCAAGCAAATGGAAATTTTAATAATGGGGAAATTCTAGAAAAAAAACCCATTGGATTTTCACAAGATGGAGGAGAATTAAAGCCTTATTCCAACTTATTTTATTGGGCTCATGCCTGGACCTCATCAAAAAAGAGTATGATAGGGTTACATCCTCATAAAGGTTTTGAGATATGCAGTTTTGTGTTAAAGGGAAATATCAACCATTTTGATACGAAACAAAACAAATGGATCCCTCTTTCTGAGGGAGATGTTCAAATAATTAGATCTGGTAATGGAGTTTCTCATGCTGAAGAAATTGATAAAAATTCTGAAATCTTCCAAATTTGGTTTGATCCAGATCTGAAAAAGTCCCTTCAAAAAGAGGCTTCTTATGATGATTACAAATCAGAAGTTTTTAAAAAAACATCTTCTGAAAATAAAACTATTAAGTTTATAGTAGGAAAGAATTCTCCAATGAGAATGGATACTGAAGGAATTTTAATAAATGAATACAAACTAAACAAGGGAAAACATACTTTAAAAATTTCCTCAGAATCAATTCATTCATTATTTTTATATGAAGGTTCTCTTAAATACAAAGAGAATATCTTAAAGAAAGGAGTGTTTTTTAAGGTTGAAAACACAAATAAGATAAGTTTTGAAGTAATAGAAAACAGCAAAATTTTTGAAATCATTTCACCGCAAATGCCCTCCTATAAAACCTATTCATAATTTACAATAAATAAAGATGAGAATATTGCCATACTTTTTATTTTTTATTTTTTCATTTGCCCAAGAAGCTGAAATCAAAGAAAAAGCAAACAAAACAGATGTTAAAAAAAGTCAAAAGTCTTCGTCAAAAAAAAAGAAAAAAAGAAAAAAACAATCTTCGTCAAGAACAATTAATTACGATGCAAATAATTTATGGGATGCCATAAAACCTGCTTTAGGTCCGGGCGTTTATGAAGAAGATGGAAAAGTTTTATTTAATACAGGAGCTATTTTTTCTACTTCAAACAAATATGTAGAATGGGCTATTAATGGAGTTCTAATGGGTCAATATATTCCTTTGGATATTGAAATTCAAGATATTCAAGATGTAAAGGTTTTAAAATCTGCAATGGAAACTAGTAGATATGGACTAAGGGGTTCTGCCGGTGTGATCGAAATTATATTAAAAAAAGATTAAACTAATTAACCGGAATCAAATCAATAAAATCAAATTTCCTAATAGGAATTAAGCTGAAAATTAAAAATTATTCGTTTTCTCCTTTTACTCGTTCATGAACATAAAACTCTTGAACTTTTCCATCTGAAATTAATGCATCAATGACTTGATATAAATTTACTTCTTTTCCATCGACAGTAAGAGTCACATCATGTCCAGCTGTAACCCATTGTCTTAATTCTCCATCTTTTGTTCTAACATCATTAGCAATAGCATATTTAATTTTCCATTTGGGAGAATTTTGATCAAACCATTGGCTTAAAAACTCAATATGAGCATCAATTCCCTCTATAAACTGCCCTTGTGGACCTCTTGCTTTGAAGGTGTCAGAATCTAATGATCTGATAACATCAAAATCTCTGTCATTATGCGCTTTTATATAATTATCCCATAGTGTAATATTTTCAATTGATCCAGCCTCAAGATCTCTTTTTTCTCCCTCATCTGAAATATCATATCCAATTATTGATTGCTTTTCAATAATTTTATTATTGCTTTTTGTAGTTTCAATACATGACGTCATTAATGAAACTGAAATTAGTAGTAGTATAATATTTTTCATTTTATTTAATTTTTATTATTGAACAAATGTATAGATTAGTTTTGTTAGATTTAAAGATAACTGTCACTAATTTTTAGATTTAAAACTTATCGATCTCACTTCAACATTAATGCTAGAGTCAATCAATTTTACAACATATAAACTCTTATTATCAGAATCCAGCATATCTTCATATTTTTTTTCGTTAATTAATCTATTAACCATATCTGGGGTTGTATTGCTATGTCCTGAAATCAGGATATTTTTCCCATAATTAGTTTTAATAAAGTTCTGAATATTGATTTTATTCGGTGAATATATTTTTGGTTCGATGTTTTTTTTCCTAGAAACTGGATCAATAGTCTGCATTGTCCTTTTATAAGAGGTTGTATAAATGGAATTTAAGGGTATGCTGTCAAAATATTTTGCCCAATGATTGGCTCTGGCTAGTCCTTTTGAAGTTAAATTTGGGTTCTTCTCATTTGGATTACTTCTGTCTTTTTCAGCATGTCGTATTAAGTAAAATGTAGTAATACTATTTTTTTTGTCAAAAGTTGTTTTTATCGCATATGTTGCTATCAAATAACCAATAAAGAGTCCTATTGATAAGGATGCAAATAGTATTAAATAAAATTTAACTTTTTTATTCATCTTTAATTAATAGCAATATTGATCTCCAATTTCATGTGAATCATAGACTTCTTTTGATACTTCCCCAGAGCCCCAACGATCTTCTGAAAACCCATCTTCATTTGTTCCTCCTACTCCACTAATACTACCTCTAAAATAAAAATAGTATTCTCCATTAATGTCTCTTTTTTCTTCAATTTCTATACAATCATCATTCTTTTTACAATTGAAAAATAAACTAATTAAAAAGATTAATATATACCTAGACATCTATGGACAGTTAGACTTTTAATATAAAAAATTTGACGAAATTACTTCGACAACCAATTAAAAGTATTCAAAACAAAATTTTTCATTAATTCATTATAATTACCCCTTCAGCAAGAAATGACATTGTTATTTCCTCCTTATCAATTAATGATATCTCTTCCTTAGACTTCCCTGCATCTTCAGCATAATGCTTTAACTGAGCTACGCTTAATGTGTCAATAGAAAGTTTTCCATTAACAACAGCTAATTTTCCTTCTGCTCCTTCTTTAGGCACAAAAAAACCATAATCTTTGAATCTTACAAAAATAGTTTTCTCAGCAACATCCAATTCCATCCAACATCCCTTCATTTTACATGTAGACTTAATTTCCCCTTTAATTTGAATATTATCCTGCAAATTTATTAAGTCTTTATCGTCAATGAAGTCTTTAGTTTCTGTAGCTGTAAATTTTTCTCCAAATAAGGATTGAATTTGTCCAAAAGAAATAAGTGGAGTAAAAATTAAAAATATTACTAGTTTCCTCATGATTACTTATTTTAACCCAATTAAATATAATCAAATTAAAGGTAATCTGATACAAAAAATTAACAGCAAAGGTTATATAATACAAATTAATAAGCATTTACTTCTTCTTTATGCGTACATTCGCATAATTAAAAATAAAAATATAATAAAAATGAGTAAAACAGGAACTGTAAAATTTTTTAATCAAGCAAAAGGGTTTGGATTTATAGAAGGTGAAGAGGGCAAAGATATTTTTGTTCACGCAAATAACTTAACTGATCAAATTAGTGATGGAGATAAGGTTACTTATGATGTTGAAGACACTCCTAAAGGACCTAGTGCAATAAATGTTAAAATTCAATAATTTTTTCAATAATTTTAAATTTTTGATAAACCCTCTTACTTTTGAAGAGGGTTTTTTACATTTATAATACTTATAAAATTACCAGCACCCAGTGAAACTTTTCAATCTCTTGGGCTTCTTCCCATTCCATCTGGAATTCCTTTGTAATGTCTAAATTGCTCAACAGACACTCCATTAACTATCTTTATTCTATCTCTTATTTTCTTGTAAACATTTTCTTTGTCTGGATAATTATTAATGTCTGACCCTAAATAGTTGAACCATCCACTCGACCATTGACTTAAATATTTAGCTCCAGCAGCCACTCTTTGATTAACATATTTGTCAATATTTACTGTTGTGTTTTTGTCTTTTATATTACCTCCATAAAAAAGAAATTCAGGAACAAGGTGGGCATCCAAATTTTTATGAATAATATCTCCTTCATACATTAAGGGCCATTCTGCTGCCCTAACAGCATCAGCTGTTAAATAAGCTGCTGCTCGGTGATCACTCTTATGCCATACCTGATAATTAAATCCTGGATCAAACGACATCAGTACATCAGGTTTAAATTTACGAATATAATGTACTAGTTTGCCTATTGCTTCTTCCTTATCAGCAAATTCTAGACGCCCATCATCATAACCTAGATTAACATAATGTTCTTCTGAAAGACCAATCTCTTTCATAGCATCAATTTGCTCTTGCCTTCTTATTTTAGACAAATCCGTTTTGCTCATATTAGGGTCTTTAGTGCCGACATTTCCAGTAGTTAAAGTCACTATGTAGATGTTATTGCCATTTGCTTTTAACATTGCTAATGTTCCTTGTGATTGATGGTCATCATCTGGATGTGCACCTATAAGCAATATAGTTTTTCCTACCCATTCACTTATTGGTGTTTTTGGTTGTGAAAAACATAACGGGATATTAATGATAAAGAGGAGAATGAATTTATTAGTTGTTTTCATTATCTTGATTTTTAGTTACTTAAATGTAAGAAAATAAATTTTCACCGTGTAAGGCGAATATAGACCCCCCTTATTTTGCAAATAACAATAAGAAACGACTAATTAATATTTATTAAAAAATCTATACTTTCTTGCAAGGCGATATTAGGGTTTTCTACTATATCTTGTTCTACAAAAAAATGTTTAACACCACTTTTTTTGGCTTCATATACTATTTTATTAATATCGAGAATTCCATTACCTACATTGGTCATATAAGGAAGCAATTCAATCCACTGTTGAGGATTACCTCCATCTTTAGAAAAATGAACTAACTTGGACATGTCTTTTAAATGCATGCATATATATCTTTTTGGATAAGACTTCAAGTATTCTATAGGACTAGCTCCACCAGCAGTAGTCCAAAATATATCCATTTCAAAAAAGACTAATTCGGGATCTGTATTTTCTAAAATTAACTTCATCGGCACTTGACCATCTTGCTCTTGTAATCCATATCCATGATTATGATAAATAAACTTTAAGCCTTCTTTTTTTGCCAGCTCACCTATTACATTAAATTCATCTGCCATATTCTTATAGCCATCCAAAGTAGTTCTTTTCTCTTCTGGGATAGCTGCTATTCCAACACATTCTAAATCCAAAGACCTAGCAGCCTCACCGACTTGTGGCATACGGGAATGTAAGGTCTCCAAATCTATATGAGCTGACTTAGCTTTTAAACCATATTCTTCTAATAAAGAACTAAATTCAGAAACACTGTAATTAAAAAAACCACTTCCACTGAAACCTAATTGGGGAGTTATTGCCTCCCATTGTTTTAAAGCATCCTCAGAACTAAAAGGGAAAGGACCATAT
>JAQWON010000112.1 GCA_029245825.1 Flavobacteriaceae bacterium | reverse complement strand
TGAAGTATGCTGTTACTATTGTTGGACCTGATACTGCAAGTACAGAACATGATGAGACAACACCTGGAGGCGCAGGATGGACTCTAGATGCCCTTGGAAATAATCTAGCAGGAGAAATTAATAGTGATGATGATGTTAGTGCTATTTATTATTCGGCTAGAAACGAAATTCATATAACAGCTCTTGTTCCAGGGACAATTGGATATTTTGGAGTTTCTGTTTCAAACGCCGCTACCTCTTCTTTAGGAACTGTTGCTACACCTACAGCAAATCTTCAAAGCCCAGAAAGTATATATAGAACAGGAAATAGTGTAACGGTAGACTGGAATCCTAATTTTGGCACAACAACTCTAACCACTAATGGAGTAACAGCAACTCTTAGGGTAAGAGCAAAACAGTGTGCTGCTTCTGTTACTTCTACTTGGAAAGAAATTGAACTTTGGGTTACTAGTGATATAGTTACTCCAGTTGGGACACCTGATCTTAGAGCACCAGAGGCCTTAAATGAAATGGGTTGTGGCGGCGCAAGGACAGGAACAGTTCCTGAATGTGAAATTACTAACGAGACTCCAAGCACTCAATTCTTTACCGCTGCAGTAGGTGGACAGACTAATGATTTTGGAGAGTTGCAATGGGAAATAGCTAATATAAATTCTAGTGATTCGGGTGTTTCTTCTCCTGGATTTTTAGATACACAAAGAGGAGTTGTCAACTGGAACACAGGTTATTATGGGTCATTTGATTTAAGAGTCCGCCCAGTGAAATGTGATGATGGATCAGTTAGTGATGATGACTGGGTATCAACAACCATAACTATTGCTAGAGGAGATGATGTAGTACCAACTATTATTGGACTTGGCCTTCCAGATTGTCCTACTGGTACAGACACACAAACATCTAAATTTGTGTCAGATAGAGATGTTAGATGGTATATAAATAACCCAGGTGCTTTAAAGATCCCTGGAATAGCTTCTGCTCCAACTACACTTACTGGTTCTTGGTATCAAGGATTTCAAGAGATACAAACAAATTATAATAGTGGGGATGGAAATGGTGACATTGAACTCACATGGGCTGATAATTATGAAGGAACAATATTTATAAAGGCAAGACCTGATAATTGCCCAGGTACTTCGAGAAATTACGCTGTTGTCATACCAAGAGCCGCAGAAATTGTTTTGGACTCAGGAGGAGTTCCTCAACAAGTTTGTTATGGTAGTGATATAGTCTCCATCACATACAATATTTTTGGACCAGACGTTATTGATATAACTGATAATCTTCCAACTGGGATAGGAGGGACATTTACAAAAGGATTCCAAACTTCAACGCTTACCCTTTCTCAAGACTTTGTTGATAATGTGACTCCTGGAGAAAATTATATTTTAGCAGTTAACTTAACAGATTACAACTATGTAGTTCAAGCAGGTGAGAACAATATTGATGATGTTGGTAATGGATTAGCTGCTGCTGTTGTCGCTAGTGACAGAGTTAGAACTGCAACCTACAGCGAAACTGCTAACACTTTAACACTTGAGGGATATGTAGGATTATCCTTTGCTGTTGTTGCAACTCCACCTCTTGATCCAGGGTGTAATATTAGCTTACCTGCTACTGATCCTGTTGTT
Organism: Flavobacteriaceae bacterium; assembly: GCA_029245825.1. GTDB lineage: Bacteria > Bacteroidota > Bacteroidia > Flavobacteriales > Flavobacteriaceae. The sequence goes on along the minus strand of JAQWON010000112.1, from coordinate 1,930 downwards.
TCTACTTATGTAATTACAGGAACATTACTTCAGGAACTTACTGCCGGACAACATACTTTTACATTAACAACACTATCTTCTAATGCTTCTTGTACTGAAGATGTTCAGTTATTGATGATGGAAGTTCTTGAGAGCTCTACCATATCAGTTACTTCTGTCTCTACAACAATAAGTCAAACCATTTGTGAAGGAACTGCAATCACTCCAATTGTTTACAATATTGAAGGCGACCCTGCAACTGTCTTGGTAACAGGACTTCCCGATGGAGTGTCATCTACTTTAGTTAAAAAAGCTAATCCAACTCCTTATGAACTTACAATCTCAGGTTTAGTAAATACCGATGATTGGGCCCAAAGGGTCTTCACTTATGAAATAAGTACTTCTGGCAACGCATTTGGGTGTGAGGAAACAACTGCTACAGGATCCATTACAGTAGACCCTGAAGATCATCTTATAACAACAAGTCCTGCTACTGTTACAACACAACAAATTTGCTTTGGCGAATCTATACAGCCAATAACATTTGAATATTGGGGTCCTGAATCAATTTCTACAATTATCACTGGATTGCCTCCTGGATTAGATCAGGATTTAGCTGACCAAAATCAAATTGTAGATATAGATTTTGGCGTTGTTTCTGCAACAACAAATACAAACACTTATTCAGTTATAGTAGATGAAAAGGTTTATTCAATGACAAGCTCACTTGGACAAACAAAGTTTGATGTTGTTAATGCTATAATTGCAGCAATAGCCACTGACGCTTCGGCAATAGTTTCAGCAACTATTTCTGATGCAGCAAGACCAAAATTAAGACTTACAGGAAATACCGCTGGGCAGGTATTTAGTGTAAATATTTCAAATACTGCTGGAGCTCAAGTAATTGTAGCTGCTCCAGAGATGATAACTGGCCCTAAAAAAGTAACTATTTCAGGAATTCCAACAGCATCAAGTACAGCAACGTTTAATTACACTATATCAACAAATGGTTCTTGCGAGGATTCCCCTATAGTTTTAGGACCATATGGAATAACAGTATCCCCAGACCCCACTATTACTCTAACTTCTAGTGCATCAACTATTGATCAGTTTATTTGTGAAAATTCTGCAATAGTTTCGATTACTTATGATTTGGGGAATGGGGCTACTGATATTATAGTAAGCGGTCTTCCAGCTGGTTTAGATTGGACTCCAAAAATTGGAGTAATTACAAATGTTACAATATTTGGAACACCTATAGTTGATGTTAATGTTCCAACAGCTTATAGATACTCAATTACAACTACAAATACAACTACTGAGTGTGATGAAGCGACTGTCTATGGTATAATCAATATAAACCCTGATGAGACAGAAGCTGAAAATGCAATTGATCCTCCTTCCAATGTTACTCTTTGTCAAAATGAGTACGTTGATCTTGAATTTGGATTTATTGGTGTTTCAGCACTTAGTTTTACTGCTTCTACTGTTCTTCCAGCTGGATTAATACCAACAACTGTTTATACTTCAAAACAATCAGTTGTAATTTCCATTACAGGAACTTCAACAGCTGCTATTGACCAGAGTTACAAAATTCAGGTTGAAGAAGATGGTGGTTTAAGGACATATGAATATAAAACTTTAGCACCAAATGAATCAGCAGTTACAATTGCGACTGGATTATTAGCTGCATTTGATGATCCTAGAGTTACTGACACAGCGAGCGGAACGACACAAATAACTCTCGAAGCTAAGAATGACGCATATATATTTGGAATTCGTCTGATAAGCAACCAGGTTTCAGGTGCTACTATGTCAGTTGTTGCTTCAACACCTGTTCAAGGTACATTGTCTATAACAGGAACTCCCACCACGGTGGTAACTGTTACTACTGTCCATACAATATCCGTTGAAACTCCAGGTACTAGGTGTACCTCTAGCACTGCAACAG
>JAQWON010000096.1 GCA_029245825.1 Flavobacteriaceae bacterium | reverse complement strand
AAATCACTTCAAACACTTATTTACATACAGTCAAAGGGTATGAGGATTTCGAATTTCGTTGTCTTTTTAAACTTACTGGAGATCATGGTTTAGGATTAATTAATAGTGGAATTCAGTATCGCTCGACAATTAAAGATAATAAAATCATTGGCTATCAAGCGGATATAGGAAAAGGATATTGGGGAGATATTTATGATGAGCACCGCCGTGGAAAACTTATAAGTGGTGATTTAAGTACTTTAAAACATATCCTTAAAGAAGATGGCTGGAATAGTTATATAATAAGATGTGTTGGAAACAAACACGAACTTTACATTAACGGTGTTAAAACTTGCGAATATATAGAAACGGACGAAAATATACCTTCTAAAGGTGTTTTTGGTCTTCAATTGCATAGTGGAGGCAATGCTAAAATAGAGTTTAAAAATATTACCATTACTCAGCTTTAAAACAAGATTACTTGAAATAAAAACATTGTGAATAAAAACAAATTATCTCTATTATTAATTTTAATAGTTCTGCTAAATTTCGCATGTAAAAAGGAAGGTGAACCAATTCCTGATATAGATCCAACTTTAAACAAAGATCAGTTATATAAATATGCAAGAAAAACGTTTTCTCAACGAACAAAAATATATTCTCCAAAGCAGGAGTTAGCAGGGTTTAAGGTGCCTGAAGGTTTTATTGTAGAATTGGTTGCAAGTGAAAAAGATGGTGTTATAAACCCCATAGATATGACCTTTGATGATGCGGGAAACTTATGGACTCAAACTGCGGAAATGTATCCGTTAGATCCCGTGGCAGATATTAAATGGAATGATTTACTCAAATTGATGGATAGTCCTGAAGAACAAGAAAAAAATGAAAACTTTAAGCGTATTCTTAAATTATATAGGGGAGAAATAAAAGGAACTGATAAAATAATAGTCCTTTCTAATCTATATAATAAATCGGCTGTAAAAACCAACATTTGGGCAGATGGTTTAGCCCTTCCACAAAGCATATTACCTTATAAAAATGGAAGTTACGTTGCGCAGGGTCCAGAATTATTTTTTTTAACTGATACCGATAATGATGGAAAGGCAGATAAGCGCATACCTTTATTAACTGGGTTTGGATTTACAGATTCCCATACTATGGCACATTTATTAGTGCGTGCTCCTGGAGATTGGATTCATTTTAGTCAAGGCGCACTTAACAAGAGTAAAGTTTCTTCATTAGTTAATGATGCCAAATTGCGTATAGATTTCAGTAAAATAGCAAGATTTTCTTTAGATGCTAAAAAACTTGAGTTAGTAAACTCAGGCTTAAACAACATCTGGGGATTTCAACTTAGAGGCAATGGACAGTGGTATGGTACTGAAGCAAATGACTTAGGGTATTCTATAGTGCCTATGGAAGGAGGAACTGGATTCCCAGGAATAGGAAATGATCGTCTTCGTCCGTATCAACCATGGGTTCCTGAACTACATAATTTTCGTGTAGGTGGTACCGGTATTTCTGGAGTTGCTTTTGCAGATGATGAAACGGGATCATTCCCTGAAGCATGGAGGGATGTTGCCTTTTTAGCAAATCCTATTACAAGTACAATAAATTCTGTAAAGATTATACGTAACCCAGATGGAAGTATTTCGGCTAAACATTTACCAGATTTATTAACTTCTGAAGACGATTGGTTTAGACCCGTTAATTTGGAATTTGGTCCTGATGGTTGTCTTTATATTGCAGATTGGTATAATAAAATCATTGCACACAACGAATTACCAACAACGCATCCAGATCGTGATAAATCACATGGACGTATTTTTCGAATTTGTCATAAATCACAAAAACCAAGAACTATTGAGAACTTTTATGAAATTAAAACTAAAGACCTTGTTAACTATTTAAAATCACCTTCTCTATGGGCAAAACGTGCCGCATGGCATCAAATAAGTGATCGTCCAATTGAAGAAACTAAAAAACTTTCAAATGAGTTGTTGGCTCTCGCTTCAGACAAATCTCAAACTGAAATCACCCGTATTTTAGCATTATGGTCACTAGAAGGGATTCGTCATTATGATAAAAATTTGATAAACTCATTACTTGCCTCATCAGAACATGATTTAAAAAGAGAAGCTGTACGATCATTAGCGTCTTTTTCATTAAACGCAAGTGAAATTGCTAGTGCATTAGAGTATGTTTCTGAAGACAGCAACCCTATGGTTCGCTCTCAAGTACTTAGGACATTAAACGAAGTAGGTGTTGCTAATGCAGAAACTATAAATCTATTGGTAAAAGCCTGTAAACCTGAACTTGAGGGCAATGAAATGGGAGGGTCTTATGAACGCAATTTCGAACGTTTTTTAGCAAGAAAAACACTTGAAAGTTATCCAGAAGAATTAAAAATGTTCATCGCCTCACCTAAAGCAAAACAGTTAAATCCAAGTAACCTTCTATGGGCAAGTCAAGCATTAGAAGAGAAAGAACGTGAACGTGTTTTTCTTGATTTATGGGGACAACAAGGCCAAAAAATGAACTTAAATGAATCTACATTTATAATTGTCGCAAACATGCTTTCTAATCCAGCTATATTTAAAGCTGTTAAACCTAAGTTAGAACAAGAAGAAAAGGCCGAAACTTACGTTACATACGCATTAAAAAATTTAACTCAAGTACAATCTAGTCAATTAACTCAGTTGCTATCAAATCCTATAAAATCTTTGCTGCAAAGCAAGGATGAATCTACGCAACGTCTAGGTCTGGAGGCCATTGGTAAGTTACGAGTTAAAAACCTTCAAAATTATATTATTCCACTAATTGAAAAAACATCTACTGCGGAGACCCTTGAATTAATAATTCTTGCTCTTGAAAATCAACCTAAACAAAATAAAAAATTTTTTGCCCAATTGTCTAAAAATGATAATTTAGAAGATGAGATAAGAGTTTCTGCATTGCATTCGCTTACAAAGGCTGATCAATCTCAAGCATATACAATTTTAAAAACTTGGTTGCCAGATTTAGATGAAACACAAAAAAAACTAATTACAAAGGTGTTATCAGTGTCTAACAAAGGTGCTCTACTTTTAAAGCAATTGTTTGAAAAAAAATTGTTATCTCACAAGGCGTTTGATATTTCTAGTGCAGAAAAAGTGTACCTATCCAACAAAAATGACGCTATAGGAACAAAAATATTAGATCAGGTTAAAAAGCAACGAGAAGAAGATAAAAAAGCTTTTGACGCAAAACTTGATCATTATATGGGTATTGCTGAAAAAGAAAATGGCAATGCTGCAGAAGGAGAAACATTATTTCAAGTATGCTTACTTTGTCATACTGTTGGTGATAAAGGGTATGATTATGGGCCTGCATTAGATGGTTCTGCATTCAGAGAAAATGAAGCTTTATTGACTGCAATTCTTGACCCAAATGCTGCATTAGAGGGGAGCTATGCTGTTTATAGAGTTACTAAAACAGACGGAAGCACTGTTGAGGGATATCTTATAAAAAGAGATAATAGAGGGACTTCTATTGGTTTTATGGGAGGTAGCAAAATTTTTATTCAAGCTAGTGAAATTAAATCGGAAAGCTTCTTAGCAGGACGTTCGTTTATGTTTGAAGGACTCATAGAAGGTTATTCAGATGAACAAGTTGCTGATTTGCTTGCTTATATTAAAACATTAAAGTAATCCGTTTTATTAGATGCATAATTTAAGAAATATTAAATTTTTTGTTTGCTACTTTGTCTGTATGTCATCAATACAAATACAGGCTCAAACAAAAAAGTTGCCATTCACAAAAGTTTCTTTTAAAAAAGTGCAATTGTTAGATAAGTATATTACAGAAGGTGCATCAATAGGTGATATTAATGCAGATGGACATCTTGATGTTGTAGCTGGATCTGTATGGTGGAAAGGTCCAGAGTTCAAAAAAAAATTTACATATGCGCCAGTAAAACACTATCCCATTACAGGTCCTGGATTAGAAGGTTATGCAACCAACTTCTTCACGTTTCCATATAAACTTAATGATGATAAGTGGACAGATATATTACGCATTGGAATACCTGGAACAGATAGTAAATGGGTTAAAAACCCCGGTAAAAAGTCAAAGTCTTTTAATAAAGAAATTGAAGCACTTGTATTTCATGATGCTCAGAAACATGTTTGTAATGAATCTCCTAACTTAATTGATATAATTGGAAATGAAATAAAGGAACTTTTAGCTTTTAGTAATGGACGAATTACACTGGGTATTATAAATGAAGATGACGAAAACGAATGGGAGACTTTAGCTATTAGTCCTCATGACTCAAAACGTTTTCCTGTTTTTATGCATGGTCTTGGTGCTGGAGATATTAATGCAGATGGATTTACAGATATAATCGAAAAAAGTGGATGGTGGGAACAGCCTAAAAATTGGAATCGCAAGACGATTTGGAAATACCATAAATATGATTTTTCTCCAAAACAAGGAGGGGCTCAAATGTATGCTTTTGATATAGATGGAGATGGTGATAATGATGTTGTAACAGCTATGAACGCTCATGGTTATGGTCTCTCATGGCATGAACAAATAAAAATAAACAATAGTATTACTTTTAAGGAACATAAAATAATGACAAACTCTAAAAAAGATAATAAATATGGTGTTTCTTTTAGTCAGTTACATGCCTTAGAATGTTCCGATATTGATGGAGATGGAATTATGGATATTGTAACTGGAAAATGTTATTACGCGCATAATGGGAACGACCCAGGTTTTGAAGACCCTGCTGTTTTATATTGGTTTAAAACAAAAATAAATACGAATGGAACTGTTGAGTTTGTTCCATATTTAATTGATGATAACTCAGGTGTAGGTAGACAAATTAATACAGGTGATTTAAATAATGATGGTAAAATTGATATTGTGGTAGGGAACAAAAAAGGCGTATTTGCTTTTATACAGAATTAATAATAAATTTAATAAAACAGATATTATGACTAGACATTTCGGAATGTTTCAATTTAAAGAAGCAATAACAAATCAAGAGATTGAAGAGTGTTTTTCAACAATGCAAGCTATGGTGGGAAAAATCCCTGGTCTTTTAAAAATGGAACATGGAGCATATGATAGTAGTGAAGGATTCAATGATGGGTATACACATGGATTTATAATGACTTTTGATAGTCCAGAGTCTAGAGAAGCATATTTACCACATCCTGTTCATGAAAAAGTAAAGAATTTAGTAATCCCTAAATTGGAGCGTGTAGTAGTATTCGATTTTAATGTTTAACTAAATATTATATTATAAATGAGTACTGTGGAAAAAAGTATTGTAATTTTAGGGTGTTTTGATACCAAAGGAGAAGATTTTTCCTATTTGCTAGAATGTATTAAAGCAAAAGATCAAAAAGTTATTTCTATAAACACAGGTGTTATGGAAAGCACCGCTAATTTCACCATTGATTTTGATAATTCTCTAGTGGCGGAAGCTTCAGGAATCTCAATTGAGGCTATTAAAAACTCTGGAGATCGGGGGAAAGCTGTAGATTTAATGGGGCAAGGAGCTGCAAAAATTTTAGAAACGCTTATAGCTGAAAATAAAATAAAAGGTGTTATTGGTATGGGGGGCGGTGGTGGCACCTATATTGCTTTGTCAGCAATGCAAGTGGTTCCTTTAGGAATACCAAAATTTTGCCTATCAACACTTGCGGCAAAAGATCTTTCAAGACAAGTTGGTGTTAAAGACATTACATTAATGCCTTCTGTTGTTGATGTTGCAGGACTAAATAATATTAGCAAATTATTAATTCAACAAGCAGCAGCAGCCATTTGCGGTATGGTGGATGTGAAAATTGAAGAATCAGATAACAAAAAGAAAAGTATTGCCATAAGCATGTTTGGAAACACTACTAAATGTGTGGATAAATGTACTGAATTATTGAAAGATAAAGGATACGAAGTCTTAGCCTTTCATGCTACAGGAGTTGGAGGAGCTACTATGGAATCTTTAATTTTTGAAGGTTGCTTTGATGCTGTACTAGATGTTACTACCACAGAATTAGCAGATGATCTATGCGGAGGTATATGTAGTGCTGGTCCTGAACGTTTAACAGCAGCTTCTAAAAAAGGAATTCCTCAAGTTGTTGTTCCAGGTTGTCTTGACATGGTAAATTTTGCTCATTTAGATACTGTTCCAAAAAAATTTAAATCAAGGCAACTTTATAGTTGGGCTCCAGATGTTACTTTATTGAGAACTAATAAGATTGAAAATAAAATTCTTGGTGAACGCCTAGCTTCTAAATTGAATAAATCTGAAGCAAAGACAATAGTATTATTACCTAAAAAAGGAATTTCTCAAATAGATAGTGAAGGAGATATATTCTATCAACCTGAGGTTGACCATGTTCTATTTGAATCAATCAAAGAGCATGCAAAATCATCTATCCCTGTTATAGAAATGGATGCCCATATAAATGATGAAACCTTTGCTGTTGCATTAGTAGAAAACCTAATTAAAATAATATGAATAACGTTTTTATTAATCAATAAAACTAAAAATATGCCAAACCCATGGACGGGAAAAGGAAACCCTTATACAAGAGAAGAAGTTAGAGAAAGATTACAAGCAACTTTGGTTAAGAAAAAAGCTATTATTGGAGCTGGAGCCGGAACTGGAATTAGTGCCAAATTTATTGAAAAAGGGGGCGCAGATTTTATTATAATATATAACTCTGGAAGATTCAGAATGTCTGGTCATGGCTCTACAGCTGGCTTAATGGCTTATGGTGATGCCAATGCCGTAGCTATGGAAATTGGAGAATTTGAAGTGCTCCCAGTCGTTGAGGAAATACCTGTTTTTTGTGGTGTGCATGGTTCTGATCCGCGCAGACGAATGTGGCATTTTCTAAAACAAGTAAAAGATATGGGGTTTTCAGGGATTAACAATTTCCCTACCCACTCTATTGTCGATGGATCTTTTAGAAATATTCTAGAAGAAACAGGGATGGGATTTTCTAAAGAAGTTGAAATGATTCAATTAGCAACCAAAATGGATTTATTTTCATGCGTATATGTTGCAACTCCAGAAGAAGCTATTCAAATGGCTAAAGTTGGTGCAGATACAATAATTGCTCATGTAGGGACAACAGTAGGTGGATCCATTGGTGTAATTGGAGCTACAGTAGATATGGATTTTGCAATAAAGCGAACACAAGAAATAATAGATGCCGGACGTACAGTTAATAAGGATATTATCTTTTTAGCACATGGTGGACCTGTGAATACTCCAGAAGACGTTAAAATAATTCTTAAAAACACCGATGCTCATGGATTTGTTGGTGCTTCTTCATTAGAACGTATGGCTGTAGAAACCTCTTTAACAGAATTAACTCAAAAATTTAAAGCGCTAACACTTTAATCCTTTAAAAGTTTAGTATCAATTTAATAAAACATAAATAATTATGAAAATGAATACAAGTACAGCTAAATCTACAAATATGATTTTATTTTGGGGCTGTTTTATAGCCTTAGTTACCACTGCTTTTGGTTTCATTACTAGAGTCTTTTTGATTGATACTTGGAGTGAAGCTTTTGATTTGAATCCAGCTCAAGCTGGACGACTTACAGGAATTGGCATTTGGCCATTTTTTGTATCTATTGTCTTTTTTAGTCTATTTATAGATAGAATTGGTTATAAAATAGCGATGATATTTGCTTTTATAGGACATGTTTCATGGGGCATGTTAGGCTATTTGGCATACCAACAATTACAAGTCGGTCACATTGATGTCGCTTATGACTTATTATATTGGGGAAGTTTAATTTTTGCACTAGGGAACGGAACTGTTGAGGCTTTTATTAACCCTGTGGTGGCAACAATGTTTAATAAAAGTAAACCGAAATGGTTAAATATTTTACATGCCGGATGGCCAGGTGGATTAGTGCTTGCTGGTATTATCGTAATTGGTTTAGGTAATGTTGAATGGTGGATTAAAATAGTTGTTACAGTTATTCCTGCGTTTTTATATTTTATAATCTTAATTAAGCAGAAGTTTCCAAAAAATGAACGTGTTGCTGCTGGAGTTAGTTATAAAGAAATGCTACAAGAGTTTGGCATTGGTGGTGCAATACTGGTTGCATTTTTACTAGTGCTTCAGCTAAACGATTTCTTTAAACCTGAATCAGATGATTATTTAATGCGTTATGGTTTTATCGCTATTGGAGTATTAATTGTGACGATTTTTGGATGGTATGTTAAAACCATTGGGCGTCCAATCCTATTATTTCTTTGCTTTATTATTATGCCTTTAGCTATCACAGAGTTAGGTACTGATTCATGGATTCAATCCATTATGCAGAATGTCGCAAATAAACAGGGTTTCGATGCG
>JAQWON010000078.1 GCA_029245825.1 Flavobacteriaceae bacterium | reverse complement strand
GTACAGGAAATTTTAATGAATCTACAGCGAAAATATACACTGACTATACCCTGTTTACAGCAAATCAAAAAATTTTAAAAGAGGTCAATAAGGTTTTTAGTTTTCTAGAAGTCACTTATAAAATTAAAAAATATAAACACTTGATAGTTTCTCCTCAAAATTCTTTTTCAGCTCTCTACAGACTAATCGATAACGAAATTGAAAATTGTAAACTAGGCCACTCTTCTGGCATTGATTTAAAACTTAATAATATAAGTAATTATCAAATAATAGAAAAACTATACCAAGCAAGTCAAGCTGGTGTTAAAATACGAATGATTGTAAGAGGTATATGCTGTTTGATTCCGGGAGTTAAAGGTCTAAGTGAGAATATTGAAGTAATTAGTGTCTTAGATAGATTTTTAGAACATCCACGAGTATATATTTTTCAAAATTCAGGAGAAAGAAAGGTCTACATTTCATCTGCAGATTTTATGACTAGAAATCTTGAAAATCGTGTAGAGGTTAGCTGCCCAATTTATGACACTAATTTGCAAAATGAAATAACAGATGTTTTTGAAATTTCTTGGAATGATAACACAAAATCTAGAATAATTAACCATACTAATCAAAATGAATTGAAAAAGAGAAAAGGTAACGCGAATAGATCTCAATGGAAAACCTATGAATATTATCAAAAATAGTAATCCTTGAAGATAGATAAATTTGCAGCAATTGATATTGGTTCGAATGGAGTAAGAATGTTAATATCAAACGTTATATCAACAGGAAAAAAAAAGATTTTTTTTCAAAAGAACTCACTAATTAGAGTTCCCATTAGATTGGGTGAGGATTCATTTACTTTAGGTGATATTTCAGATATAAATTTAAAGAGATTAATTAAGGCTATCAGTGCCTTTAAATTAATCATGAAAGTTCATAACATTGTCTTTTACAAGGCCTTTGCAACCTCAGCATTAAGAGAGGCATCTAATAGAAAATATGTTTTAAAGAAAGTATTAGAAAAGTGTAAAATTAAAATTGAAATTATAGATGGCGCAAAGGAAGCTATGATTATTTCAAAAAGTAATGTTTCAACAATAATTTCACCAGATGCAATTTTTCTTTCGATTGATGTTGGGGGAGGTAGCACTGAATTTTCTGTTCTCAAAAAAGGTAAAACAATTTCTTCGAAGTCATTTAAATTGGGGACTATAAGATTATTAAATAATACTATTTCAGGTCAAGTTTGGGAAGAGGTTAAAAAATGGATACTTGAAAATATTAAAAATTATAATAAAATTACTTTGTTAGGATCAGGAGGTAATATTAATAAAATATTTTCCTTATCGAATACAAAGGAGGGAAAACCCTTATCAAGAATAAAATTCAATAAAATTTTTAAACAATTAGAATCAATCAGCTATTATGATAGAATGATAAATTATTCTTTAAATCCCGACAGAGCAGATGTAATTGTACCTGCATCAAAGATTTTCTTTAAAGCCTTTGAATGGACATCGGCATCACAGATTTATGTTCCAAGAGTTGGACTTTCAGATGGAATAATAAAGGATATTTTTGAGGATTTAAATAAAGAGATAAAAAATTAAAGTATTTTATAACTGTATTTTAAATTCATTAATTAATAGTTTAATATCTGGATTTAAATCTTTTAAGTAATCTAATTTTTCTTTATTGGTGAAAATTAGCTTCGAGTCATTTTTTGAAATGACATTTATTTCAAGCCTTATTTTATAGTTATTTAAAGATTCTTTTAAGTAAGACAAAAGAGCGGGAATTTCTTTGATGATCTCCAGTTTATTTGATTCACTATTTGTCTCTAGTGATATAACACCATCTTCTTTTAACTTTAAATTGGTCATTTCTAGTAAAGATCCCATTATGGTTTGACCTTTATCTTGTTTAATTTTGATGTATTTTACCCATTTTTCAATGAGTTCCTCAGAGCTAAATTTATCCTTAAAATTTTCAGCTGAAGATTTCTCTTCATTTAATTTTACTTTCGCCTCTTTTTCAATCTTAATACTTGACAATGAAAATCTAGATACTCCTTTAATATTTTTATTTGACGAAATATTTATGTTTTTATTCTCATAACTTATTTCATCAGATTTCTTATCATCATTTTTTTGATTTATAATCAAAGAGCTATCTTTGGCTTCGTTTATATTTATAGATTCCAAATCATTTTTCACTTCAAAACCTTTAAAAATTTTGACGTTCTTGTAATTATACGAAGGGATTATAAACCCTTTGTTTTCTCTTCTAAACGGAGAGAGGCTATTTGCATTAAACATAATTCTATTAGTAATCTTTTATTTTTACTTTGCCTGTAATCAAGCTCACACTTACTTATCAAATCAACTATCTTTAAAATATCATTTATTTGAAACTCTTCACTAAGAGATAAATACTTTTTTTGATTTTCGCCTCCTATTTCAAGTATTTCAGCTGTCTGTTTATTTTTAACTAGAATTAAATCTCTAAAATGACTTGCAAGACCAACAATAAATTCCAGTTCATCATATCCATTGGAAATAATTTCATCAAACTCTATCAGAAGTTTAGGAATATCATTTTTAATTATTAAATCTGAAACTCTACAATATGTATCAAAAGTTAATAGATTTAGACTTTCACTTATGTTTTTTAAATTTAGATTCTTTTCTGTGAAGGCTATCATTTGGTCATAAAGATAGAGGGCGTCTCTTAAAGCCCCATCAGATTTTTTCGCTATTAAAGTTAGAGCTTCATCATCGTAGTTTACATTTTGATTGTCTGCTATTTTAGCTAGTTGAAATTTACAATCCTTGACACTGATTCTTTTGAAATCATATATTTGACATCTAGAAAGAATTGTGGGAATTATTTTTTGCTTTTCAGTTGTAGCAAGAATGAAAATAGCATGTTTTGGAGGCTCTTCTAATGTTTTGAGAAAGGCATTAAAAGCAGAAGATGATAACATATGAACTTCATCAATTATAAAAACTTTATAATTTCCATTTTGAGGCGGTATTCTAACTTGTTCATTAAGAGATTTTATATCATCCACATGATTATTTGAAGCAGCGTCTAGTTCAAAAATATTAAAGCTGAAATCATAGTCGTCATTATTGTCTTCGGTTGAATTAATAACTTTTGCTAAAATTCTTGCACAAGAAGTTTTTCCAACTCCCCTTGGGCCAGAAAAAAGTAGAGCTTGTGGCAACTTATCATTTTCTACAGCATATTTTAAAGTTTTAGTAATGGTCTCTTGTCCAACAACTTCATCAAAACTTTTGGGTCTATATTTTAATGCCGATACTTGATATGTTTCTTTGTTTTTATTTTCCACAATAGCAAATATAAAAATAGATCAGCCCTGACTTTATTTTGATTTAACATTTTAGTGTTAAATTATCAACAAAATTTTAAATTTGTAATGGCAGGCTGTCTTATTGCTCTTTAACAGGAGAGGAAAGTCCGGACACCACAGAGCGGTATAGCGGGTAACACCCGTCATTCATTTTGAATAGGACTAGTGCAACAGAAAGTATGTACAGTTAGGCTGTAGTGAAATCGGTAAACTCTATACGGTGCAACGCCAAGTAGGATTGCTTTTGAATTGCTCGTTCAATGCAATTGGGTAGGCGGCTAGAATTTCTCAGTAATGAGAAATCAAGATAAATGATAAGACTAGACAGAATCCGGCTTATAGGCCTGCCTTTTTTTAAAAAAGCTAAAAGTGTTATTTCCGTAAAAACGAGACTGATTAAAAAATTTGATTTTATCAAAATTATGTCTTTTTGAATGTTCAATTACTAGTAAACCATTTTCTGGTAAAATATTTGAAGAAAATATTATGTTAATTATTTCTAAATAATCAGAATACTTAAGATTAAATGGTGGATCTGCGAAAATAAAGTCATATTCATTTTTAGTTTTTTTTAAAAAACTAAAGACATTAGTTTTGATTGTTCTTATTTCCATTTTAAGTTTATTGTTTAAACTGTTAATGAAATTTACACACAGTGGGTTATTATCTATTGCTGTCACGCTTTTAGTTCCTCTGGATGAAAGTTCGAAACTTATACTTCCAATTCCACAAAACAAATCCAGGGCCAAGACTTTTTCAAATTCAAAATTATTACTTAGTATATTGAAAAGAGCTTCCTTAGCTCTATTAGTGGTCGGTCTTACAGAAATGTTTTTTGGAGCTTTTATAATCCTTCCCTTATGAAAACCTGAAATAATTCTCATTTTATATAATATTCATAAAATATGGGGACGGATGATCATTGTTAATATTTTGTGCAATCTCGTTTTCAATAAACTTTATTTTATCATGAAAATTAGTAACACTTGAATAATAATTTTTAAAAGCTTCAAGTTTAGCTAAGAATAAAACATCAAATGAGTTGACTGATAATTTATATTCTTCAATTAGAGCAAATAAGTAGTACATAAAATCATCAGCATTAGAGTGTGGAAAAGAATTATATACTATAAGACTTTGATTCTCTATGAGAAAAAGATCAAACTTATTTTTCTGAAGGTTTACAAATAATTTTAATTTACCATCAGTATCAGATTTCATATATTCTTTAAGATGATCATACAGAACTGTTGAATAATGTTTGCGCTCTATTTTATTAAAAAACTTGCTTAAAGATTTCTCTATTTTTTTGTTTAACTGATAAATTACACATATTTCCTTATCGTGAGTGACATCAAACGCTATTTTATAGTTTGTATTTAAACCAGTATAATTAGAGAGAAACTTTTTAGAATTCTTATAATCATGCAATTTTGATGGGACAAACATTGAGGGGCTATCAAAAAAAAATATTTTTGGTTCATTATGATTATCGATTTCATTAAACTTTAAAAATTTAAATAACTCTATTTGATCTGAAGGATTTATGTCTTCATAGAGAAAATAGTTTTTTTCTGAGTTTGAGTTGAGAAAAAAACCGTCATTAAATATATGAAAGGATAGTTTTGAATTAATATTAGAACTATTTTTTGGCATCAAAAATTGTTGGCCAGTTTCCATTTGTGCTGACTTCAACAAGAGAACCTAGAATAATATCTGGACCATTTACTCCATCAACTGAAACAGTTTCGTTTTCCTGCTTAAGCAAATCTTTGTCTTGATCAAAAAGAATGATGTTTTTAGAAATTTTAACTTCAAAAACAGGGACTCTGTAATTATTTTTTATAATTATATTAGAATTAATTTCAAAACTTGCGTCAACACCATCTATCGGAATTTCACTCATTAATTTATAATCATTATCGTTTTTAAACAATGAGTCTTTCACATCAACAAAACCTAAGGTATCTATCACAACTACTTCTCTTAGCATATCTATTCGGTAAATTCGATCATACTGAAGATAAGAGGAGTCCTTTTTTTCAACCAAGGTAAATATTCCTTCATCTACAAATTTGATTAAGCTATCAAAATTATTCGCATAAAAGCCCTTAACATCCCTGTGAGCGATTTGAGCTTTTCGTATTGTTTTCATTCTTTCAATTACTTGCGAGTATCTACTTTCTTTTACTTTATTAAAATTTATGGGGCCATTAATTGAGTCATATATTTTATAACTAAAAAAAATGCAAAGTATCCACAAAAAAATTTGAACTCCAATTTTCATTTTACTTCATAATTAAGACAAACAAATCTACAATTTTTTTTTAATCGTAAAAGTATTTGCCGATTTTAATGATTTAATTTAAATGATAAATGATGATATTTGTATTATAAAAAATACAATGAAAATTATTTCAATAATACCTGCAAGGTACAACTCTAAGCGTTTTCCTGGAAAATTATTAGAAACGATTGGAGATGAATCAGTTATTGAAAAAACATATAATTCTGTTCTAAATACTTCTCTTTTTGAAAAAGTTTTTGTAGCAACAGATAGTTTGTCTATAAAAGAAAAAATTTTATCAATTGGTGGGGATGTTATATTTACTAAAAAAAATCATATTTGTGGATCTGATCGAGTAGCTGAGGCATCAATTAATCTCGAAGCAGATATTATTGTGAATGTTCAAGCTGATGAGCCTTTTATTGACAAGAAAAGCCTTTCAGATTTAATTAAGATTTATAAAGATGACACAAAAGAGTTAATAGGTATGACTTCTTTAATGTCGCCTATCAAAAAGTCTAATATGATTAATAATCCAAATATTGTCAAAGTTGTTGTTGACAATAATAACTTTGCTCTATATTTTTCTAGGGCAAAAATTCCATTTAACAGAGACGAAGATAATAGAGTTAATTACTTCAGACATATTGGAGTTTATGGATTTAGAAGAAAATCATTAATCGAGTTTTCAAATAATGGAGAAACACCACTTGAAAAATCTGAAAAAATTGAATGTATTAGGCAACTTGAAATGGGGAGAAAAATAAAAATGGTAAAAACAAATATCTCTTCTTTCAGTATAGATGAATTTTCTGATCTTTTGAAAGCTAAAAAATTGTTAAATTAATTTTATTTTTTATAAAAGGGCATTTTAATTATTTTAGCTTCCTCAGTTTTTCCTCTAATATCTATTTTAATTTTTTTAATATTCTTTAATTCCTTTGTTTGAACATACCCAAGTCCCATACCTTTTTCAAACAATGGCGAGAACATTCCAGAAGTTACTATTCCTATCTTTTCTTCTTTTTGATTTAAGATTGAATAGCTTGATCTTGGAATACCCTTCTTTAGCAACTCAAAACCTATTAACGTTTCTTTTGGACCTTCATCAATTTGTTTTAAAAGATTATTTGAGTTAATAAATTTTTTATTTCTTTTGATTATCCATTCTAACCCTGCACTAACAGGGGACCTCTTTTCATCTAGCTCATTCCCATATAAACAGTATCCCATTTCTAGTCTTAGTGTATCCCTTGCACCTAATCCTATGGGAAGTATATGATTTTTATTCTCAACATTTAATATGGAATTCCATATATCATTTGAATTTATTGAAGGGAAATATATTTCAACACCACCAGAGCCAGTATAACCTGTTTTTGAAATAATTACATCATTATAACCAGCAAAACTTGTAGATATATGTTCAAAAGATTTTAAAGAAAATAAATTCTCTTCCGTAAGATTTTGAATAATTTTTAAAGCATTAGGCCCTTGTAATGCTAAAAGTGAAAATTCATTTGACATGTCATGAATTTTTGTTCCAAACTTTAAATTTTGTTTTTTAATCCATTCTAAATCTTTTTCAATATTAGAGGCATTTACAACCATCATATATTTTCTTTCCTCTAGTTGATATATAATTAAATCATCTACAACACCTCCATTTTCATTTGGCATAACAGTATATTGGGACATACCTGGGGAAATTTTAGAAATATCATTACTACTTATATATTGAATCAACTCCTCTGCGTTGTCCCCTTCAATTATAAATTCACCCATATGAGACACATCAAAAACCCCAGCATTGTTTCTGACAGCAAGATGCTCCTCTTTAATGCTTGAATAATATAACGGCATATTATATCCTGCAAAAGGGACCATTTTAGCTCCAAGATTTATATGAGTATTTAAAAGAGGAATGCTTTTCATGTACTAAATTTGTATAAAAATATTATATTAATACCAAACTTTTTACAATTACTATGTTTAGACTAGCAATTATCGCATTATTATTAAATTTTACTACACTATATTCTCAAGAATCTAAATTAGATTCTCAATTCCATAAAGAAAGAAGAGATGAGGTAAGAAAAAGGATGCCAGAAAAAAGTGTAGCAGTTTTTTTTAGTTCAGCTATTAGAAATAGATCAAATGATGTTGATTTTCTTTATCACCAAGATGCAAATTTTTATTATTTAACTGGATGGAAAGAACCTCATGCAGTATTATTGATATATAAAGAGAAGCAAAAAGATGAAATTGGATTTTATAATGAGAAAATATATGTTAGGGAAAGGGATGCTTATCGAGAAATGTGGGATGGTAAGAGAAAAGGAGTAGAGGGGGCTTTAAAAATGGACTTTAATAGAGTTTTTTCAAAAGAAGATTTTAAAGACGCAAATCATTTATTCTCTAAATTTAATAGCGTACTGCTTTTTGATTTTAAAAATGACACTCGAAACTTTAAAAATGACCCAAATGATTTATATGACCTGACAAATTTTTTTAAAAAAGAAATAAATTTTCCAGATTCTTTTGATCCAATTAGATATAGAATATATAATAGGATTAAGAATTTCGATTATGAAAAGATTGAGATTTTAAAAGATGAGATTAATTTTTATATCGAAAGAGATGAGTCATTGCTTGAAGATCCAAACATCAACGCTTTTTTAGAAGCTCAGAATGAAGATTTTTATAATGAAATAAAAAAAAGAGCAACATTTGAACTTAAGGATTATAATTTTGATGTTGAGTCACTTCCAGGAATAATGGCCGATCTTAGAGAAAGAAAAACACCTAAAGAAATAGAAATTTTAAGAAAAGCTGTTTCAATCTCAGTTATAGGTCAAATAGAAGTTATGAAGGCTATGAAACCTGGAATGAGTGAAAGTGAAATTCAAGGAATTCATGAATTTGTTTTTAAAAAGTATGGGGTTCCTTATGAGGGATATCCTTCGATTGTTGGTGCAGGGGGGAACGGATGTATACTCCATTATATAGATAATAATGACACTGCATTTAATAACCAATTAGTTTTAATGGATGTAGGCGCAGAATATTTAGGTTATACTGCAGATGTTACTCGAACAATACCATCTAATGGCAAATATAGTGACGAACAAAGGGAATTGTATGATATTGTATATGAGGCCCAGGAAGAGGGAATAAAAGCTGCTGTAGTAGGTGCTAAATTTTCAGACATATATCGTGCATGCTACGATGTTATCGAATCAGGATTAGTAAGATTGGGTATAGTAGGGTCTTTAAATGAGTCTGAGAGGTATAGAGAGGTTAGAAAGTATTTTCCCCATGGTGTAGCCCACCATATAGGACTAGATGTTCATGATCCTGGTAATTATCAGTTATTAGAGCCAGAAATGATTATTACTGTTGAACCAGGAATATATATACCTGAAGGGAGTAATTGCGACCCAAAATGGTGGAATATTGGTATAAGAATAGAGGATGACATTTTAATAACCTCAAAAGGACCTGAAAACTTATCAAGATTAGCTCCTAGAAAATGGGAGGAGATTGAAGAGATCATGAAACTTGATAGCGCTCTAGATTCATTTATTTTGCCAGAAATCAACTAGTTTAATAAGATTGATTTAAATTCCTGGAAATTTTTCACGTTCAATGCCTTTTTTTTCTTAGATAATATTCCTTTTAATTGGGGAGGTAGTTTAATTATTGTTTTGGTTTCGTTTTCTACAACTTCTCTAAATTTAATTGGGTGAGCTGTCCCTAAGAAAACACCTAAATAATCAGAGTTTTTGTTTTCTATAAATTTATTTAAGCCTAAATAGGCAATTGCACCATGGGGTTCGGTCGTATAATCAAACGAATGATATAAACTTGATATGGCATTTCTAGTTTGAACATCTGAAAATTTGTAACCACTAATATTTTTAATTAATTCTTTATAATTATTATTAAATATTTTCTCAATTCTTATAAAATTACTTGGGTCACCGACATCCATAGCATTCGAAATGGTTTCTTGGGAAGCTTTAGGAGAATAAACACCGGTATCTAAGTATTTTGGGACTACATCGTTTATATTTGTGCTTGCGATAAAATGATCAATTGGCAAACCCATTTTTTTAGCAAGTATCCCAGAACATAAATTTCCAAAATTTCCACTCGGAACAGAAAATATTAATTTTTTGTTCAGTTTTGACAGGCTTTTATAACAAATAAAGTAATAGAACATTTGCGGAAGCCATCTAGCAATATTAATTGAATTTGCAGAGGTAAGGTTCAAATAATTGTTAATTTGAAAATCCATAAAAGCATCCTTGACAAATCTTTGACAATCATCAAATGTCCCGTCAACTGAAATTGCCTTTATATTTTTTCCGAGAGTTGTAAACTGTCTCTCTTGCAAATCACTAACTTTATTTTTTGGATATAAAACAACAACATCTATTCC
The DNA here is from genome assembly GCA_029245825.1 of Flavobacteriaceae bacterium. Lineage (GTDB taxonomy): Bacteria > Bacteroidota > Bacteroidia > Flavobacteriales > Flavobacteriaceae. Next base: position 5,639 of record JAQWON010000078.1, on the reverse strand, counting down.
TTCAATATCCATGAATCCATTAGCTACAGCACCTCCTGTATCACCAGATGTAGCAACCAAGACTGTGATTCTTTCATCATTTTTCAAAGTATGACTTAGGCATCTAGACATAAACCTTGCGCCAACATCTTTAAATGCTAGAGTGGGACCATGAAATAATTCAAGGGTATAAATATTTTTTGATAACTTAATGAGCGGGAAATTAAAATTTAAAGTACTTTCTATGATTCTCGACAAAGTATTTTTATCAATAGACTCACCAATATATGGTTTGATAATTTCTAGCGCAATATCATTTATACTCATTTTTATTATTTTTTGAAAAAATGATTTTGGCAGTGTTGGGATTGTTCTTGGAAAGAAAAGACCTTTATCCTCAGAAAGCCCTTTTTTTAGAGCCTCAGAAAAGGTTAACGAAATTTTTGTATTCTTCAGTGAATAGTATTTCATTTGGAAGAAATAATTTTAACCCCATTTGGATTAATTTTTGAAATATAACACTGAATTTCAATATTATGAGGAGTAAATACTTTTTTCATTTCATAAGCAACTCTATTTGCTACTTCACTTCCTTTAGTTAAGGCAAATACAGAGGGGCCAGAACCAGAAATTCCACACCCTAATGCTCCAGCTTCTATTGCTTTATTTTTTAAATTATAAAATTCAGGAATAAGTGACGACCTATGAGGCTCAACAATTTCATCAACTAAGCACTTAGAAATTAAATCATAATTATTTTCATAAAGTCCACTTATCATTCCTGCAAGATTCGCCCATTGCTTAGTTGCTAATTCCATTGAGACATTCTCCTTTAAGACTTCTCTTGAATGAATAGTTTTAATTTCAATTTGCGGATGAATAATAACAGCAACAAGTTCATCAGGTACCGGCAATTTAATTACATCAATTGGATTAATCGAACGTGTGAGTGTAAAACCCCCATAAATTAGTGGAGAGACATTGTCAGGAATTGCTTTCCCACTGACAAATTTTTCACCATCCATAGCGAAATTTATAAGGTCATCTTTAGAAGCTGGATCTCCTAAGATTTTATTTGCAGCGAAAACTGCACCTGCTGAACTAGCTGCACTACTCCCAATACCACTGCCAGGCTTAATCCTCTTAGTTATCTCAATTTCAAAACCAAATTCAGATTGATATTGATTTAATAATGAATTAATTGCTATTCCTGCAACGTTTTTTTTAGGATTAGAAGTTAATTGATGCCCATCTATCTTGATAATCTGTATACCTTTTTGTTTTGATTTTCTTATAATCATTTCGTCTCCAATGCCATCTAAACAAAAGCCAAGCACATCAAAACCACAAGAAACGTTTGCTACACTTGCAGGGCAAAATACCTTAATCTCTTCCATCACTTCTTCCTATTCTTATTATATCAGCAAAAATACCAGAAGCAGTAACTTCTCCACCAGCTCCAGCGCCCTTAACAATTAATGGTTGATTTTTATATCTATTTGTATAGAATAAAACTATATTATCACTGCCCTTCAAATTATAAAAATCATGATCTTTTGAAATTTCTTTTAGACCAACACTAGCTTTTCCATTTTTTAAAGTAGCAACATATTTAAGTTTTGAATTTTTCTTCTCAGCGTTATTAAGAAGTTTATTAAAATAACTATCATTTTCTTTTAATGAGTTAAAGAAGGATTCATTATCAGTGGTATCTAAACAATCTTTAGGTAAAAATGATTTATTTTCAATTTCATCAAATTCAATACTAATACCACTTTCACGAGCTAGAATTAAAATTTTTCTTGCTACATCAATACCTTTTAAATCTATTTTTGGATCTGGTTCAGTAAAGCCATTCTTTTGAGCAGCTTTAGTAACTTCATAGAAAGAAATACCCTTTTTGAAATTATTAAAAATGAAATTAAGACTTCCAGATAAAACGGCTTGGATTTCTAAAATTTGATCACCTGATGCTACAAGATTATTTAAGGTGTCAATTATTGGAAGACCAGCTCCAACATTTGTTTCGAAAAGAAAAGAACTACCATATTTACGAGATATATTTTTTAAATTCAAATAATTATCCAATACATCTGCAGCAGCTATTTTATTACAAGTAACGACACCAATGCTATTTTTTAAATATCTTAAATATTCTTTTGCAATAGATTCACTTGCAGTATTATCTACAAATATGCTATTTCTAAGATTTAATTTAATCGCATGACTGAAAAAGGCTTCTTTGTCGGCAGACTCATTACTTTGATCTAATTCCCCTCCCCAATTAGAAAGATTGATTGGACTATTACTGAGAATCATTTTTCTTGAATTTGAAATACCAAGCACCCTTATTTTTAATCCTAAAAATTCACTAAGATAATTTTCCTGCATTTTTATTTGCCCTAATAGCCTGCCACCAACATTTCCAACACCAATTATAAAGAGATTCAGTTGTTTAATTTGTGACTCAAAAAACTTTTCATGCAAAGAATTTATAGCTTTATTTAGATTTTTCTTATCAACAATAATTGATATGTTTCTTTCAGAGGCTCCTTGAGCAATTGCTTTTATATTTATATTATTATTTCCCAAGGTGCTAAATAACTTGCCACTTATTCCTTGGTGATTTTTCATTTCCTCACCTACAACAGCAATATTTACCAGATTCCTCTCGATACGAGAAGGACTAATTTCACCTGATGATATTTCGTGCGAAAATTTATTATCAATAGTTTTTCTTGCAATTTCATCACAATTAGTTCTTACGGCAACACATATAGAATGCTCTGATGAAGCTTGGGTAATCATGATTACATTTATGTTCTTTTCAGATAATGCTTCAAACATCCTTTTAGCAAAACCAGTTACACCGAACATTCCACTACCTTCAATATTTATAAGACTAACATCATCAATATGACTAATACCTTTAACAACAACTTCATTGCTGGAAGATTCTTCACTTATTTTTGTTCCGAGATGTTTTGGATTGAAGGTGTTTTTAATTAATAAAGGTATTTTTTTGTTTATTAATGGTTGAATTGATGGTGGATATATAACTTTTGCCCCAAAGTATGAGAGTTCCATTGCCTCATAATAACTTATTTTACTTATCGGAACAGCTTGTTTTACTATCTTTGGATTAGCTGTATACATACCACTTACATCAGTCCATATTTCTAAAATATCTCCATTTAAATGATCCGTGATTATTGAGGCAGAATAGTCTGAACCACCTCTCCCTAGTGTTGTTATCTCATTATTATTGTCACTTGAAATAAAACCTGGAATTACTATGATTCTTTCTCTCTTTGATTTAAAATGTTCATAAATTTTTTTACCTGTAAGCTCATTATCTAAAATTTGAACCCCATCTTCTAATTTTGTCTTTATAAATAATCGAGAATCCATATGTTGAGATATAATTCCATTATGATTAAATATTTCATTAATTATATAACTAGAAATTATTTCACCATAACCGGAAATAGTTGAGAGATTTTTATTGGTTATTTCTTTCCATAAAGAAATTGAATCTAACAATGATTCTATCTCGTTTAAATGTTTTTTTACAAAACTTATTGATTTACTTTGGTATTCAAGAGGAATACACTTTTTTATCGGCTCAAGATTTATTTTTTCAATTTCTAATAGCAATGTTTTATAGTCATTCTTTTTTTGACTTTTTGCAAATTTTAAGCAATTTAATAATAGGTCTGTTACGTTTCCTATAGCTGACACTACTATGCAAAGCTCATCAGTGTTATTTTTTATAATTTCAATAACATTTGAAATAGATTTTGAGTCAGCGATTGATGAACCTCCAAATTTTAGTACTTTCATTTAAAAAAAAATTCTGAATTAATGAGTCATTTTATCAAAATTATTAATTGATAAAAAATAAATATTTATGAAATACAAATTAAAAGTTCCCCCCCATGGGGGTATTTGATAAAAGTGATGTATTCAAAGAGCTTGAATCTCTTGAAAATGAGAAAAATGAATAATTTGTCACCAAATCTGCATTAAACATGGGAGCAAAAGTATTATAAATGATTTAAAATTCACAGTTTAAGCTCCAATTCTTTTTTTTCTGACAATAAAATTTAATTTATCTTCTCCTTTTTTGTGATCTAGAAGAATATTATCTCCTTCCTTTATTTTATTGGCAACAACATTTTCGGCCAATAGATCTTCAATGTAGTTTTGAATTGCTCTATTCAATGGTCTCGCTCCATATTTTCTATCATAACCTTTTTCTATAATAAAATCTTTTGCATTTTTTGAAAGATCTAGTCGGTAGCCAATTTTATTTATTCTAGTGAATAATTTGTTTAGCTCTAAATCAATAATTTTCCCAATTTCTTTCTTCTCTAGTGTGTTAAAAATAATTACATCATCAATTCTATTTAAAAACTCAGGTGAAAATGTTTTTTTAAGAGCATTTCTGATTAAGTTTCTTTCAATTTCAGGAGCTTGGGCTTTTCTTGTTGAGGTTTCAAAGCCAACTCCAGAGCCGAAATCTTTTATCTCTCGAGCACCAATATTTGATGTCATTATTATAATTGTATTTTGAAAATTAATTTTTCTTCCTAAACTATCAGTGAGAAATCCATCATCTAGAACCTGTAATAGCATATTAAAGACATCTGGGTGAGCTTTTTCAACTTCATCCAATAATATTACAGAATATGGCCTTCTTCTTACCTTTTCACTTAATTGCCCCCCTTCTTCATATCCAACCTATCCAGGAGGAGCTCCAATTAATCTAGAGATTGCAAATTTTTCCATATACTCACTCATATCAACTCTAATAAGATTTTCCTCCGAATCAAAAATTTCTTTAGCCAGTATCTTTGCTAGATGGGTCTTACCGACACCAGTGGGTCCAAGAAATATAAAAGAGCCAATTGGTTTTTCTGGGTTTTTAAGACCTGCTCTATTTCTTTGTATTGCTTTAGAAACTTTTGATACTGCCTCACTTTGACCTATTATCTTATTTTCAATAGAACTTGATAAGTTGTTTAATTTGTTTTTTTCACTCTTTACAATTTTAGTAACAGGTATATTAGTTATCATTGAAACAACATCTGCGATATGGTCTTCATCAACTGATATACGATTCATTTTTGATTCCTCTTGCCATCTTTCCTGAGCTTCATTTAATTTTCTTTCAACTCTTTTTTCGTCATCACGAAGTTTTGCAGCTTCCTCATATTTCTGTTTTCTTACTACTGAATTTTTCTCATCTCTAACTTTGTCAAGCTCCTCTTCAAGCTTTATAATTTCTTCTGGGACATCCATATTATTAATATGTACTCTTGAACCAGCTTCATCTAGCGCATCAATTGCTTTATCAGGAAGATATCTGTCAGTAACATATCTATCTGTTAAATCTACACAAGCTTCTATAGCTTTTTCTGAATATACTACGTTGTGATGATTTTCATATCTCTCTTTTATATTCTTAAGAATTTCTAAGGTTTCCTTAACAGTTGTTTGTTCAACAAGTACTTTTTGAAATCTTCTTTCCAGCGCACCATCTTTTTCTATATTCTGTCTATATTCATCAAGAGTTGTGGCACCTATGCATTGAATTTCTCCTCGCGCCAATGCAGGTTTAAACATATTGGATGCGTCTAAACTTCCAGTGGCTCCTC